>JBJKSK010000518.1:0-9413 GCA_046704125.1 Desulfobacterales bacterium
GGCCAATATCACTCACAAGCAGGTGATGGCTCAGATCGAGACCTACCTGACCTACCTTTCGATGCAGCGGGTCAAGCTCTCCGATACGCTGGTCATAGACCCTTTTGGCGCCATAGAACGGGTTATCGAGGACTACCTGGGCCAAAAATTCCTCGAACGAGTCACCATGGAAAAAGAGGTTCCGGTGCCCGAGACCCGCTACAAGATCAACGAAGCCAAGCGCCAGATCATGGATTACTACAAAAATATCAGCATGATATTTTTTATTCCCCCCATCTACACGGCACTGGCCATCCTCAAGGGCGATGCCTTTCAATTTTCAGCCTCGGATCTGCATGCCGATTTCCGATTCCTGCGGGAACTGTTTGCCCTGGAATTTGCCGAGGACCTGGACAAAAGCCCGGAATACCTGGTGCGCAAGACCGTCAAGGCGTTTATCGACGACGCCATTCTCATGCCCCACCCCTCGCTGCCCGATACCTACAACCTCACCTCGGCCGGCTTTCGGAAACTGAAATTTTTCTCCGCCTTTCTCAAGCCTTACTTCGAATCGTACTGGGTGGTGCTAAACTTTTTCTTGCGCAAACAAAAGACCTCGGTCAGCGTAAAAGACCGGCCCAAAAAAATTCTGGCCATGGGTACCCGGATGTACAAAAGAAATGAAATCGAACTTCACGAGGCCTTAAACCGGATCACCTTTTCCAACGCCAGCGATTTTTTCACCGGCCACGGGGTCCGCGGTTTTGAAGACACCGAGCAGATCGAATTTTATGTCGAAGCGTTTCGAAAGTTTATGAAACATCTATAAAGCGGGCTGCGCCCGCAAGGCTGTAGGCTTTTTCGGGCTTGGCGTCTTGGTGAGAGACTATCTGCGGCTCTGCGAGAAACCCTAATAAAGGATACCCTTGAAAGCACTGATCCTGGCCGCAGGGCTCGGGACGCGGCTTCGGCCCTACACGCAGCATACCCCGAAACCGCTTTTCCCCTTCGGCCCGTCGCCGCTTTTAGACAACCTGATCCAAAAACTGATCGCTGCCGGAATCGAGACCATCGCGGTCAACACCCACTATCTGGGCCAGCGCATCGCCGATTTTATCGCCATGCGACATTACCCGGCTGCCCTGTCCGTCTTTCACGAACCGGTGATTTTGGGTACCGGCGGCACCCTTTCCCACATCCGGAACTGGTGGGGGCAAGACTCCCTGATGGTCGTCAACGCCGATATCGTCACCGACATTGATTTTAAGCAAATCATGGACATCCACCGATCCCACCCGGACCCGGTCACCCTGGTGGTCACCGATGATCCGGAGCTAAACACGGTTGGCATCGACCAGGGACGGGTCACCGGTTTCGATGTGGTTTCCGGCACCGGGACGGCGCCTGGCAAAAAAACCTTTACCGGCATCCAGGTCGTGGAACCCGCCCTGCTGGCCTATATCCCCGATACCATCCCTGCCAGCAGCATCGATGCCTACCGGAATCTGATGGCCGCCGGCGGGAAAATCCGGGCTTTTGACTTCACCGGCACCTACTGGCAGGACCTGGGAACCGCGCCTCGGTATCGACAGGCGGTGTTTCGGCATCTGGCCCCCGAAGCCTTCAAAAAGGCCTGCGGGATAAACCACCTTGGTTTTTCCGAAATCGTTGTGACCCGGCTGCACGGGGATGGATCCGACCGGAGCTGGCTCCGGCTATCGGCTCGCGGCCAGAGCCTGGTGGCAGCCGATCACGGCATCCGGACCAGTCTCCTGACAAACGAAGCAGACGCCTTTACCGCCATCGGCGGGCACCTGGTCGCACGAGGCATCCCCGTTCCCCGGATTTATCTTGCCGAAGCGTTTTCGGGCCTTGTCTTTGTCGAGGACTTAGGCGATACCGCGCTGCAGGATTGGGTGGATAAAAATCGCCGTGCCGACAGGATCCGGGCGATGTATCAGGCCGTCATCGCACAACTGGTGCATTTTTCCCAAAATGGCATCAAAGGCTTTGATCCGGCCTGGGCCTACCAGAGTAAAACCTACGACCGGGAGCTGATCGTTGAGGGCGAATGCCGCTACTTCATCGATGCATTCCTAAAGGGGTATTTGAACCTGGCCGCCGATATGCCCGATCTGGACCAGGAATTTGAGGCACTTGCCCATGGGGCCCTGCAGGGTGCGGTCTACGGGTTGATGCACCGGGACTGCCAGTCGCGAAACATCTTGATAAAAAACGGACGGCCGTATTTTATCGACTTTCAAGGCGCCCGGCGCGGCCCGATCCAATATGATCTGGCCTCTCTGCTCATCGATCCCTACGTGGCGCTTACCGGGTCGCTTCAGCAAGAGCTGATGGACTACGCCATCGGTTTGCTTTCCTCCAAAATGGCTATCGATAAAACCGCGTTTCTCCACAGCTACCGGTATTGCCGCGTCACGCGAAACCTCCAGATGCTGGCCGCATTTGGCTTTTTGACCACCGTCAAGCAAAAACCGTGGTTTGAGCGCTACATCCTGCCGGCGGCCGCATCCTTAACACGCCATTTGACTGCCCTTGAAACCGATGCCGCGCCACAGCTTTCGGCGATGGCCCGGCGCATCGGAAAGCGCCTCCAAGAAAAAGCAATGGATTCATCTCCCGGCGAAGGAGCCAACCCATGACACCCATACACGTAATGGTCAACGGAATCCCCGGAAAGGTGGCCGTTAACGTGGCCGCCCATATCCTGGCCGACCCGCGGTTTGAACTCATCCCATGGTCGTTGACCGGCCCGGAGATCACCGATGCCGCCCACCAGGTGGAAGCGGTCTCCATCGGTCTAATCCGGCCTCAAGACCGAAAAGCGCAAATTGCAGCCGTCCAAAAACGGCAGGAAACGTTTATCGCGGTGGACTTTACCCACCCCACCGCGGTAAACACCAACGCGCAGTTTTACTGCGACCACCGGCTGCCCTTTGTCATGGGCACCACCGGCGGAGACCGTCAAAAGCTGGCCGATACCGTGACGCAGTCTGCCATCGCCGCTGTCATTGCCCCCAACATGGCCAAGCAGATCGTCGGGTTCCAGGCCATGATGGAATATGCCGCGCAGCAGTTTCCCGGACTTTTTGCCGGCTACCGGTTGGAGGTCCGCGAAAGCCACCAGCAGCAAAAAGCCGACACCTCGGGTACGGCCAAGGCCGTGGTGGCCTGTTTCAACCGGCTAGGCGTTGCCTTTACCGAAGACCAGATTCAAAAAGAGCGCAATCCGCAGATCCAGAAAACGCGCTGGGGCATTCCGGAAGCCCATCTTGGCGGCCATGGCTGGCATACCTACACGCTTGTCGCGCCAGATGGATCGGCCCTGTTTTCCTTTACCCACAACGTCAACCGCAGAGACATCTATGCCTTGGGCACCATGGATGCCGTGGCCTTTCTGGCGAAAAAAAACGCCCAGGGAAGCCAAGGAAAGGTTTTTTCCATGATCGATGTCCTGAAAGGGATATAAACTACATGTCCTGAATCAGTTCCACCACCCGGGAAAGCGCCCCGGGGAGATTTTCCGGCTGGGTGCCTCCGGCTTGGGCCATGTCGGGGCGGCCGCCGCCGGAGCCGCCAACCTGCTCGGCCACGGCCTTGACGATTTTCCCGGCCGGGTAGCGCCCGGTAAGATCCCGGGTGACGCCGGCAATGAGCAGCACCTTGGTATCAGCCACCGCTCCGAGCACCACGATACCCGACTTGAGTTTTTCCTTGAATCGGTCGGCCAACTCCCGAAGCGCACCCGGGGATTCCACGTGCACTTGCTGGACAAGCACCTTGACATCGCCTACCACCTGGATCTTCTCGCCAGCCTGCTCGGCGCTTTGGGCAACGATTTTGGTCTTTAGCGCCTCGAGCTGCTTTTCCAGCTGCTTGTGCTCTGAAAGCAGCCGGGCCACGCGCTGGGGAACGTTTTCCGGTTTTTCGCGGATCAGCCGGGCCGTGTCTGTCAGCAGTGCGGCCTGCTGCTGGCTAAAGGCTATCGCCGACTCCCCGGTAAGCGCCTCGATGCGCCGGATGCCGGCGGCTACGCTGCATTCGGCCACGATGCGAAACAGCCCGATATCGCCGGTGCGCCCCGTGTGGGTGCCTCCGCAAAGCTCCTTGCTAAAGGTTTCCAGCGAGATGACGCGCACGCGCTCCCCGTATTTTTCCTCGAAAAGCGCCATGGCCCCTGATTGAAAGGCTTTCTCGGCGTCCATTTCCACGGTTTCCACGGCCACGTTTTGTCGGATGCGCGCATTGACCAGGGTCTCGATGCGCGCCAGAGAATCGGGTTCCACCGGGGAAAAATGGGTAAAATCAAAGCGCAGCCGTTCCCAGGAAACCAGGGACCCCGCCTGCTTGACATGATCACCCAGCACCTGGCGCAACACGGCGTGCAAAATGTGGGTGGCCGAATGGTTGCAGGCGGTGGCCGCCCGCTTTGGCGCGTCGACTTTCAGCGTCACCACGTCTCCGACCGCAACGCTTCCCGAAACCACTTCGCCGCGATGGATGATCAGGCCCGTGGGATCTTTGAGGGTGTCTGCGATCACCACCTGCATATCCCCGGCGGTCATGGTGCCGCAGTCTCCGACCTGGCCGCCGGATTCCCCGTAAAACGGCGTGGCCTCACAGACGATTTCCACATGATCGCCCGCCGATGCCCGATCCACGGCCTGGCCGTCTTTGACTATCAGGCGCACCGCCGATTCGCCGTCCAGGTGCTCATAGCCGGTAAAGGCGGGCTTGAAGCCCTGGGCGGAAAGGGTTTTGTAGGCATCAGAAATGTTGGAAAAGGTGCTTACCGTTCGCGACTGGGTCCGCTGACGGCCCATGGCCGCGTCGAAGCCGTCCATGTCCAGGCTCATGCCCCGGTCCCGGACCACGTCGCGCACGATGTCCACGGGAAATCCGAAGGTGTCGTAAAGCTTAAAGATCACCTCGCCCGGCACCTGCGTTTTCCCGTTTGACTGCACCTGCTCCAGGCTGTCGTTGAGCAGACGCAGCCCGTGGTCCAGGGTTTCTGAAAAGCGCAGCTCCTCGTTTCGGATCACGTTGGTGATAAAGGCGGCGGCCTCGGTCAGTTCCGGGTAGGCCGGTCTCATGATCCGGAAGACCTCCCCGACGGTGTCATGCAAAAAGGGTTTGTTCAAGCCGATGTTTCGACCATACCGGATGGCCCGGCGCATGATGCGCCGCAGGACATAGCCGCGTCCCTCGTTTGAGGGAAGCACGCCGTCGCCGATTAAAAACGCCGCCGCCCGGCTGTGATCGGCAATGACCTTCATGGCCACGTCGCTATCGGCGGCTGCCCCCAGAACCTTGCCGGAAAGCGACTCGGCCTTTTGGATGATGGGCATCATCAGGTCCGTGTCGTAGTTGGTGGCCACGTTTTGCATCACCGAGACGATGCGCTCCAGGCCCATGCCTGTGTCGATGCTCGGTTTGGGAAGCGGCGTCAGCGTGCCGGCCGCATCCCGGTTGTACTGCATGAACACCAGGTTCCAGATCTCCAGATACCGATCGCACTCGCAGCCCACCTTGCAATCGGGCTTGCCGCAGCCAAAGACGGCTCCCCGGTCGATGAGGATCTCCGAACAAGGCCCGCAGGGCCCCGTGTCTCCCATGGCCCAGAAGTTGTCCTTTTCCCCGAAGCGCACGATCCGCTCGGCGGGCACCCCGATGTTGCGGTGCCACAGTTCCCAGGCCTCGTCGTCATCCAAGTACACCGATACCCAGAGTTTATCGGCCGGCAGCCCGAAGCCGTTGACCAAAAGGTCCCAGGCAAATTCCACGGCTTTTTCCTTGAAGTAGTCGCCAAAGGAAAAATTGCCCAGCATCTCAAAAAACGTGTGGTGCCGGGCGGTGTATCCCACGTTTTCCAGGTCGTTGTGCTTTCCGCCGGCTCTGACGCACTTTTGAGACGTGGTGGCCCGCCGGTAGGTTCTGGCTTCCTCGCCGAGAAAGGTCCGTTTGAATTGGACCATACCGGCGTTGGTGAACAGCAGCGTCGGGTCATCGGCCGGCACCAGGGAGGAACTTCTCACTTCCTGATGGCCCTTTGCCTTGAAATAATCCAAAAACTGTCTGCGAATCTCGTTTCCTGTCATGCGTCGCTTCCTTTTATCAGCCTTGAGCCTCGGTAGCCTCCGCGGGTTTGATGATGCCCAGCGCGACCCGGACCTTTTCCAGGATATCGGCGGTGATGTCCTCGTTTTCCGTTAGAAATTTTTTCACGTTTTCCCGGCCCTGGCCGATGCGCTCCCCGTTGTAGGAATACCAGGCGCCGCTTTTCTCGATGACGGCCACCGCCACCCCCATATCCAGCAGGTCGCCGGTGCGCGAGATCCCCTCGCCATACATGATGTCGAACTCGGCCTCTTTAAATGGCGGGGCCATCTTGTTTTTCACCACCCGTACCTTGGTCCGGTTGCCGACAATGTCCTGGCCATCCTTGATCGCCCCGGTGCGCCGGATATCCAGGCGCACTGATGCGTAAAATTTCAGGGCATTGCCACCGGTGGTGGTCTCGGGGTTTCCAAACACCACTCCGATTTTCATGCGAATCTGGTTGATAAAAATCACGGAGGTCATGGTTTTCCCGATGGTGCCGGTGAGCTTGCGCAGGGCCTGGGACATCAGTCTGGCTTGCAGCCCCATGTGGGAATCTCCCATTTCGCCTTCGATTTCGGCCCTGGGCACCAGGGCGGCCACCGAATCGATGACCATGACATCGATGGCCCCGCTTCGCACCAACATATCGGCAATCTCAAGGGCCTGTTCTCCGGTGTCGGGCTGGGAGACCAGCAGTTCGTCGCAGTTGACGCCGAGTTTCCGGGCATAGACCGTGTCCAGGGCATGCTCGGCATCGATAAAGGCGGCAATGCCTCCCTGGCGCTGGGCTTCGGCGACCACGTGAAGCGCCAGGGTGGTCTTTCCTGAAGATTCCGGGCCAAAGATCTCGGTGACCCGGCCCCGGGGCACCCCTCCCACGCCCAGGGCTTTGTCCAGGGCCAGGGAACCCGACGGGATCACGGGCACGTCGATCACCGCACGGCTTCCCAGCTTCATGATCGAGCCCTTGCCAAATTGGCGCTCGATTTGTCCCATGGCGGTTTCCACCGCCTTATCCTTGTCCGGTGTGCTCATACGTGCCTCCTGGCCGTCTGACCGGCCGGTTTGTAGCATGCGTTACGGGTAATAGGGTATAGGCCGCTGCGGAGGTTTCCGCCGTTGGCCCACTTCAGGTTTCTGACAAAGTTTCGAGAACCTGGAATCGGGATTCTGGCCTTGATCATTGCAATTCAGCATTTGTCATTGATCACTCGTCTTTCCCGATGCGGTATTCCCGCAAAACGGTATGGACCGCACCGGAAGGCTGCAACCGGCTTTGATACAACTTGATGGCGTCTGCCTCAAACGGCGCCGAGGATGTCTTTGAGCAGGCAGCCAAGGCCTGGGACAGCAGCCGGGAATCAACCCCGTCCCTGACCCGGCCAAGAGTCAAGTGGCAGCGGAAAGCTCTTTTCTCCCGGGCCACCCCGAGGCCTGCCAAGCCGTCTTCCAGCGCGGCTTGCATCTGTTTTAGCGGTTGCACCTGACCGCTGACCCCCGCCCAGACAACCCGCGGCCTCCGGATCCCGGGAAACACCCCGGCACCTTGCACCTGAAGCTGAAAGGGGCAAAAGCCGGCGGCTACCCGGCCTATGACTTCTCCGATGGGCGCCACGGCATCCGAGTCGATTTCGCCAAGAAACTTCAAGGTCAGATGAACGTTTTGAACCGGTACCCATCGCAGAGAAATCCCCTGGCGGCGGATGTCTTCTTGAATCTGGCGGATCGTATCGAGGCCCTCGACAGGCGGACCGATAGCGATAAACGCGCGGATAATTTCACTCATGCACACCGGGCAGCAGCATCTGAGGTTCTCCGAGAAAAAAGCAGGCCTTTAAAATCCAGGTTCTGAGGGTTTCAGCGATCTCCCGGGCCTTGACCACGCTAGACAGCGGCACGGTGGGCACCTGTTGCCCGTCGAGCTGAATAAACCCGCTTTTGAGTTGGGCGTAGCTCACCTGACCATAGTTTTTGGAAATCCCGGCTGGGTAGTCGCTGCCATAATCGATAATCCGGGTAAAGATCTGCTCGTCGGATACACCGGTAAAAGCGGCCATTTCCTCGTTTAAAACGGGAATGGGGACTCCCAGCCCGACAGCCAGCGAACAGCCGTAGCCCTGGATGCTGACTCCACGCAGCCAGTCGGGGTGCATCTGCTTGAGATCCCCCATCACCCAGAGGGTTCCTGCCGGCGACAGCGGAAGGCCCAGGGGGCTGCGCTCCACGTTCGGGCGATGCTGGGTACCGGCCCAGGTGACAAAGCCCTGGCCCCCGCCGAGAAAAATCCGGGTACCGATACCGATGCTGCGGTACAGCGGATCATTAAACAGGGGACTGAGCTGGCCCGCCGAGCAGTAGTTGGCGTTTCCCATCCTGGGCTTGAGGGTTCCCATGTAAGTGTAGACGGTCTTGCCGGTCCGGTTCACGGCACAGTTATAGTTCTGGTATCCGTTCCGGGGATTGCACAACGTCGCGCTGGGAACCGTGGCCAGGGTGATTTCCTTTTCCAGCAGACGTTTGGGATAGCAGTCGGTGCCATAGGCCGTAGCCCTAAGAAAAAGCGTCTTTCCGGCCACCAGATCTTCGATCACGTGGCCTCCGCCATAGCCGAATTCTCCTGGATAGACCTTGTTGAGCGGATCATCGCTACAGGGCTCGGTCGCCCCGACATAACAGTCGACCGCTGCCAGGCCGGCGTAGGCCGGCACATTGTTGATCCACACGTTAGAGGCCTTGATGCCCGGAACCGAGTGCCCAAAATTGATAAAGGCCCCGGAAGAACACATGGGCGCAAAGGTCCCGGTGGTGACCACATCAACGCTGCGGGCCGCTTCTACCGCACCATTTTCAGCTACGATGTCAACCATCTCCTCGGCGGTGGCCACGACCACCGCACCGGATTTTATCTTTTCGTTAATCTCCCGATAGGTCTTGTTGACCTTGAATCCTGCCATGGCACGGCACTCCCCAAAATCCATTTTTCAAATTTCTAAAGTCCTTCCAGCTTGGAGGCGATGTTGTTTTGAATCCAGGTGCGATCCCACCATTCGACGGGATTGATAAAGACGTTGCTCACGATCATGGCAAAATACAGGGCATCGCCTCCGGCCATACTGCGTACCGCCCTGGAGCTTGAGCGTGAAAGCCCACCCCAGGGAAAGGATGATCAGGAGAAAAATCCCGAAGCTGATGCCAAACCTGGTTCGGTTCATATCAAATTGATTTCATCTTTCAAACGGTTAGCGCCAAAATGGATGTATTTTCGAATGAAAAGCGAATAATATCAATTTCCCAGGAGGCGATCAAGGCTT
>JBJKSK010000519.1:0-5337 GCA_046704125.1 Desulfobacterales bacterium
CCTTTATCAGAACGATCCCTCCCGCGGCCTGGCGAAACCCGGAGGCCAGGGACGCCGAGCTGGCCCGTCTGGACGAGCCGGACCGGTCACGGATCGGGGAAACCTGCAGCCGGTTGTTTGCCCATATCGACCATTTGTCGGCCTATATCCCTTCGCTTCGAAAGGCGGTGTCTCATCTAAGAGACCAACAGCCCCAAACCAGGCACCAGAAACTGGCCTGTGTCGGGTTTTGCATGGGAGGCGGTCTGTCGGCCCTGCTGGCCTGTGAAGAGCCGGAACTGTCCGGGGCGGCTATTTTCTACGGGGTTACCCCTCCGGAAGAAAAAATCTCCTCCATAAAATGTCCGGTCATCGGCTTTTATGGGGCCAATGACGCGAGAATCAACCCGGGGATCCCGGTCTTTGAAGACAGTCTGCGGAAATTGGGCAAAACCTACGAAAATTATATCTATGAAGGGGCCAACCACTCTTTTTTCAATGACGACGGCCAGGCTTACGATGTCAAGGCGGTCCGGGATTCCTTTGTCCGGCTGGTGAGCTTTTTTTATAAAACCCTTTCCGACTGAAGCGGCTTGTCTTGGAACCGCTCCCCGAATGTCTGGTGATGGCCAAACCGGCAGGCCCGTGGTGCAACCTGCGCTGCCGGTACTGCTATTACCTGGAAAAAAAATCCCTTTTCCCCGAAGGCCCCCGGCGGATGGCCGATGAACTTCTGGAACGTTATATTGCCCAGCGGTTCGAGGCTTCCCCGGGGCCCAACACCCATTTCGAGTGGCACGGCGGCGAGCCGACCCTTCTCGGGCTGGATTATTTTGGCAAGATCGTCCATTTCCAGAAAAAATACAGGCCCGAGGGCCGGACCGTGACCAACGGACTGCAGACCAACGGGCTTTTTCTGGATCAAAAATGGGCCGCATTTTTATCCCGGGAAAATTTTTCGGTAGGCCTCAGCCTGGACGGTCCGGCAGATTTACACGATGAGTTCAGAACCCTCCCCGACGGAGGCCCCACCCATGCCCGGGTCGTGCAGGCCTTTGAACGGCTGAAAGCACACCGCGTGTTGTGCAACGTTTTATGCGTGCTGCATTCGGCCAATGCCAGCCAGCCCGACAGGGTCTATGATTTTTTCCGTGCGCTGGGGGTCTCCTATATCCAGTTTCTGCCTCTGGTGGTCCAGGGATCAGACGGCGTTGTCAGCCCCGCGGCAGCTAAACCGGGACAAATAGGGGCCTTTTTGTGCCGGGTCTTTGACCGGTGGGTCCGACAGGACGTCGGGCGTGTCGTCATTCAAAATTTCGACGAGGCCCTGCGGCCCATTTTCGGAATTCCGCACGCGTTATGCGTCCACCGCAAAACCTGCGGAGATGTCGCCGTGTTGGAACATGACGGAAGTTTTTACGCCTGCGATCACTTTGTCGGCCGCCGGTACCGGATCGGAAATATTTTCGAAAAAAAACTCGTTGAACTCGCAGCCGATCCTGAACTGATCCGCTTTGGAAAAGCCAAACAGGAAACGCTGCCGGATTGCTGCAGGACATGCGAGGTGCTTGAAGCATGCAACGGCGGCTGCCCCAAAAACCGCATCGCCAAGACCGCCGACGGCCGGGACGGATTGAATTACCTCTGCCCGGCCTATAAAATTTTTTTTCTTCATTCCAGACCGGAACTGACTCGCCTGGCGGCTCATATGAAGGCGGGAAACCCGCTTAGAGCCTTCCGCCCGGGATGAAAACCCCGATCACTTTCCAATAGGCTCGTATGCGTAGCTGCTTTCTTTCTGATCCAGTTTGAACAACTTCCAGCCGATTAAGGACACCGTCCAAACCGCTGCGAACATTCCGACGAGCATATAACCCATTTTACCAAAATCCAGGTTTTGCAGCCAAAGCCAAAAACCGCTGTCCCGTGCGGTTTCCTGGGCAAACACCTGGCCGACTTCGATAACACCGATGACGCCTGCGGCCAAAATGGACAGTCCGGTAATCGTCAGGTTATAATAGATCTTTCTTAAGGGTGAAGTAAGTACCCATTGATATGCGGTAGACATAAAAAAACCGTCCAGTGTATCCATCAAAGTCATACCAGCAGTAAAGAGAATCGGGAATGACAAAACGGCAATCCAAGGTAGACCCTGTGTTGCGGCGGACGCCGATGTGGCAAGAACGGCGATTTGTGTCGCCGTGTCAAATCCAAGTCCGAATAAAAGCCCGATTATAAAAACATGCCAGTTCTTATTCGCGATACTGAACAGGCGGTTGATGGCCCGGTTTACGATCCCGTGGTCTGGCCGCTTCAAGCTCTCCTCGATGTAGGTGCCCTTCACCATGCTTTTGAAAGTCTTTATGATTTCCTTTAATATAAAGAAATTGATGGTAGCCAGAAGAATTAGGAGAGCGCCCCCGATTAAGGTTCCAATAGCCCCGCCGACGGCCTGAAATTGGGGTATGGCGCGCTTTGCCCATTGAACCGCAAAAATGGTCGCCGCTCCCATTATCAGAACTACGGTGGAGTGCCCGCATGAAAAGAAAAATCCGGCGCCTCTGCTTTTGCCTCCTTGCTGAACCAATTTACGAGTCATATTGTCAATACACGCGATGTGATCTACATCAAAAGCATGGGCAAGCCCGAAAGTATAGGATACAATGGCCATTCCAAGAAGCGAGGGGAACCGAAAGACCCCATCAGAGAGAAGGAGCAATCCGATAATCAATATGGATAAAACAGCGGATCCATACTTTACCGCGTCAAGCTTCAGGTTTGAACTGGTGCGCACTGTAAACTCCTCGAATTGCTGACCAATAACTGAAAAAACACCACTTTTTTACCTCATCGAAAGCGCAACAGGTTGAACCGGCTGCGATCGGGTGGTCGAAAAGGCGGGGACAGATAAAAAACGCAGAAGGAAAACCGCTGTCCGGGAAAAGTCCCAAATGCGGCGGCTGAAAGCGGGGGGCAACTTGGCTTCAAATAAACCGCAGGCTGACGGACATGACGACATCGGAGATATCCCTTTCCTCGAAGGTCTGGATTTCCGATTGGTATCCTGGCTTCCGGATCATCTTACTTGCGACACCTTCTCATGGATTTCCATAATGGTGTTATCTTCTGCAAAAGCAGCAGACGCGTCGCGTTTATCCCCGGTTACAGTGGCGGGACCGCTACGGACTTTCACCGTATTCCGCAATCGAAAACATAAGCTTGTTTGGCTTATCCCCATCAGGAGTTTCTTGTCAAGAAATTTCCTGAATCCCCGGGGATGCGCAAATGCCCTCATACAAAGAGAATCCCGGGACACCGCCGCATGAAAAGTTCATCGAGATCCGAAAGGCGTGCCCGGCGTTTTGCGGATCTGGCGCGACAGTGATGGCATCCGGGAGCAAAGGCGGAACAAAACCGCTTTCCCCGCTTGTCATTTGATGCTAAGGGCGATTTTGGGGCGTGAAACGAAAACAACGGAGCACAACCAGATGGCGGTTGAACCCAAACGTCGACGCGGCCGCATCCGCCGCGTCCATACCTGCCACTGCTGCGGGGCGGTGGTCCCGTTTTGCTGGCAGTGCCGCTGCGGATTTGGCATCTGCCAGGCGTGCATGCAGGAAAATCTCTGGGGTATGTCGTGCAACGGCATCACCTGGCAGTGCCCGGACTGCGGTGAGGTAAACGGTTTCGGCAACCAGTGACGGCTCCAGGCGACACTCGGCTGCCAATGCCGGAAAAGGCTATCGCTTTTCTCTCTTTTTGTTTACGGCCGCGTTGAATTTTTCCGCATCAATGACAAACCGCTGATGGGTGCCCTCGGAGATCTTGTCCACCCCATCGTGGCCTTCAATGGAAAAGGTCAGTTTCCGGCCTTCCACGGCGTCAAGCCGCGTTTTTACCGTGATGGTAAAGCCCGGGGGCGTGGCGGCCTGATGCGACAGATTCACGCCGATGCCGACGCTTTGTTCCCTGGGCCAGTCGAGGTAGGGCTTGAGAAACTTAATGCAGGCAAACTCGAAAAGTCCCACCATAAAGCCGGTGGCAAACACGTCGGGCATCACCTGGCCTTCGGCAAAGTCGGGGAAAAGATGCGGAACGGTCTTGTCGGGGGAGACGGTGTATCGAAATTCAGAGGTCAGTCCGGGCTTGAGGCTGTCTTTCATCGGTTTCTCCATCCTTTCAGGTTTGGCGTTCAGCCGCGGAGAAATCAGGGGCTTTTCAACCCCGGCGGCCCTGATGCGTGTTGACTTGACTATATCCTTTTGGTAAGGCACGGCGCAACCATTATCATGAAAGGATACCAAACCCATGTCGCAGCGAACATTGTCTATCGTCAAACCCGACGGGGTCGCCCGGGGCGTGATCGGCGAAGTCGTCAAACGATTCGAGAAAAACAACATCAAGATCGTCGCCATGAAGATGATTCATATGACCAAGGCCCAGGCCGAGGGTTTTTATGCGGTGCATAAAAAGCGGCCCTTTTTTGCCAGCTTGACCGAGTTCATGTCCTCGGGGCCCTGCGTGGTGATGGTCCTGGAAGGCGATGCGGTCATCGCCAAAAACAGAGAATTGATGGGCGCCACCAACTTCAAAGAGGCCGCACCGGGAACCATCCGGGCCGATTTTGCCACCGATATCGAAAAAAACGTCGTGCACGGCTCCGACGCCCCGGAGACCGCGGCCTTTGAGATCGGCTACTTTTTCAACAGTTTTGAAATCGTCGGATAATGTCCCAGCGGGTCTGCCTGGACAACATTGCCATCGTGCTGCAGCGGCCCCGTTTTCCAGAAAACATCGGGGCCGCTGCCCGGGCCGCCAAAAACATGGGCATCGGCCAGCTGACGGTCGTGGATCCCGAAAATTTCGACCTGGACAAGGTGCTCAAAATGGCCACCCATGCGGCCGCCGACGTGGTGGCGCGCATCAAGCGCTTTGAAAACCTGGCCGAGGCGCTTGCCGATTTTGGTTCTGTGGTGGGCTCAACCGCCCGGCTTGGCGGCCAGCGCAAGGTCATCGGCTCTCCGGCGCGGCTGGCCGAGTCCTTGATTCCCATTTCCCGGCACAACCGCATCGCCATCGTATTCGGCCCCGAAGACCGGGGATTGAGCAACGAAGACTGTTACCTGTGCCATGCCCTGGTCAACATCCCCACCCACGAGTTCGCCTCGCTGAACCTGGCCCAGGCAGTGATGGTGATGGCCTACGAGATCCATAAGGCCGCCCGGCCTGAAACCGGCGATTTTGTCGCCCGGCTGGCCAACCGCCACGAGTTGGAGGGGATGTACGACCAGCTCAAGGAAATTTTGGTTCGCATCAGTTTTATCAACCCGGAAAACCCCGATTACTGGATGAACAACC
>JBJKSK010000520.1:0-3295 GCA_046704125.1 Desulfobacterales bacterium
CATGTGCTCGGGCGAAAAGACAACATGTTTATCTCTGGAGGAGAAAATATCCACCCCGAGGAGATCGAAGCCAGACTGTGCCGACTGCCCGGAATCATCGATGCGATCGTGGTGGCTGTAGCCGATGAAGAATTTGGCCATCGGCCCGTGGCCTTTGTCCAAACCGACACCGGGACAGCATTTTGCCCGAACAAGATTCACGAGCAGCTTGCCCAAACGTGCGCCCGGTTCAAACGTCCGGTGGCCTACCTGCCCTGGCAGGGTCCCCCGGAAGGCCGTAAAGCCGACCGAAGCGCCCTGCAGGCCATGGCGGCACGGATCTGGGCGGAAAGAAAAGAAAAAATATTTGACTTGCCATAAACATTTCCTTATTCATTAGTAAAGTAAACAACTGCCCGCGTCTCAAGATCGCCGCCCTGAAAATGGCCTCCGGGATAAAAGCGCCAGTTGTCTGATCCGCTCGCGGGTTCATCCCAGTTCAAAGGAAAAGCCGCCATGCCGCCCAAAGTCAAGTCGCGATCCAGGTGGACTCCGGTCCTCATCGTGGTTGCCGTGCTGTTTGTCATTGCAGGATTTTGGACCCAGTTCTGGATGAAAAAGAAACCCCAGCCAGTTGTTGCCGCACCGCCGGGGCAAATGCGCACCCCGGCCGCATCGGCTCCAGGAAAAATGCGCACCCCGGCGGCATCGGCACCGGTCATCGACTACAACCAGATTCAAACGAATCCCGCGCTGAAAGCCGAAATGGCCAAGCGAAAGGCCGAATACGGCGTCAATGACAAAGACGTTGACATCATTGCCCGCGGAAACGAATCGATCCGCATCGGAAAAACCACGATCCCGCTTTCCGAAATCATGGACAAGATCCGGCTCAAACGCGGGGAGATCGTGGAACACAAACTGGGTCAAAACACCGACACGTTTAATGAAGCCGAAAACAGCGAAAACGGAAACAGTCAGACCCAGATCTACGGCATCCACGTGGTCCAGCCGGGAGACAACATCTGGGATATTCACTTCAGGTTTCTCAAGGATTTTTTCAAGAAAAAGGGCATCACGGTGTCTCGGTTCGCCGACCAGCCCTTGCGCGGCGGCAGAAGCTCGGGGGTAGGCAAAATTCTCAAGTTCTCGGAAAGGATGGTCTACATCTATAATCTCCGGGAAAAGAGGGTTGACTTCAATTTGAACCGACTTGAACCCGGGACCAAACTGGTCATCTTTAACATCGGGAAAGCCCTGGCTCTGCTCAAAAATATCGACTATCGAGAAATCAATCAAATCCAATTTGACGGCCAGACCCTCTGGATTCCCGCACAGCCGTGACAGTTGTTTGAAATCGTTTGGTTCCAATAAACGTTTGACCTCGAAGATCATTTCCAGTATATCAGCGGCATTTTTGAAGGGAATCACCCATTATATCGCACAGTCAAAGGCTGTGCCAGGCAAGGAGGTCTTATTTTGAACAGTATAGCGCATGCAATGGGCATCGGCGGTGGCGCCCAGGGTGGACAGGGAGGCTTTGCCGCGTTTATCCCGCTGATCCTCATGTTTGTCATCTTCTATTTTCTGCTGATTCGGCCCCAACAGAAAAAAAGCAAGGAGCACCGCGAGTTGATCAACAATCTCAAAAAGGGAGACAAGATCATCACCAGCGGCGGCATTCACGGCCGGATCACGGCAGTGGACGACACGGTCCTGACCGTGGAAATTTCCGATAAGGTCCGCGTCAAAATCAACCGCGCCACCGTGGGCCGCTTGGTCCAGCCGTCTTCCCAAGCCCCTTCGGCCAAAACCGGCAAGGACACCAAATCCAGCTGAAGCCATCGTTGCCGGTCAACGCTGCGGCCAAGGCTTTCATCGCCGGATTTTAAAGAGGCACTCCTGGAGAGGAAAGATGAGATCCATGCTGACCAAAACAGCCCGCTTGGCTGCGCTGGCAGCGATCATGGCGGCCTTTAGCGCCTGCAGTATGTTTCAGTCCGCGCCCAGGCCAGACCAGCGGTTGACCATGGAAAAGCAGATTGCTGAAGCCAACCAGAAAATCGACGAGATTTACCACCAGGTGTCGATTCTCCAGTTTATGGTCGACAACCATCAGCGCGCCATCGACGACCTGAAACGAAATTTAAAAGCAGCCAGGGAAAATCCGGTCGCAAAGCCGCTCCAGGAATCCAAGCTTGTGGAAAAACCGGTCGCGGCCCCTGCCGGGGCTGCGGCCAGTGCCCCGGTCCCGGCTTTGCCCAGGGCTAGCGCGAAGAAAACGCCCCCGGCCAAGAGTCCGGCTAAGAGCTCGGCCAAAAGTCAGATTCAGAAACCGGTTGAGAAACCGGCCAAAAGTGTGGCCAAAAGCCCGGGTGGAGCCGAAAAAATCTACCATCAGGCCATGGCCGCCTTCAATACCCGCGATTACAGCCGCGCCCTGGCCCTGTTTACCACCCTGGTCAAGACCTATCCCCGGCATCCCCTGGCTGAAAACGCCCTGTACTGGTCCGGCGAGTGTCATTACGGCAAAAAGGAGTATACACAGGCCATCGAAACCTTCCAGTCTCTGATCAAACGCTACCCCAAAGGCTGGAAAGCACCCGGTGCCCTTCTCAAGATCGGCTATGCCTACCTGGAACTCAAAAATGCCGCCCAGGGCAAAGCGTATTTGAAACGCGTCATCACCGAATTTCCCTTCAGCCCGGAGGCGACCAAAGCCGAGGCTAAGCTCAAGACCCTGATGTAGCCTCGCTCCAAATTTGGCCCCGAACCGGGTGCCGGGCCGCAAACCGCATGGTTTTTCATGGAAAATCTTGTCCCGTGGGCGACGTTAAGAAGCGTGCCCGGAATCGGAAACCTGCTCTTCAAACGGTTGTTTGACCACTTCGGCACCGTTGAGGCCGTGCTGGCCGCTTCCAAGCAAGCCCTTATGCAGGTGCACGGCATGAGCCCCCGACTGGCCGAGGCTATCGGCGCCCAGCGGGCAAGCGAGGCGCTGCTGGCCGATCTTGCGCTGGCCCGGAATCGAGGCGTGCGGATTCTCACCCTGGCCGATGCCGCCTACCCCCACCTGCTGTTGGAGATCCCGGACCCGCCGCCCATGCTCTACGTCCTGGGCAGCCTCGAAGAGCTCCGGTGCCCCGTGGCCGTGGTGGGCTCCCGGCATCCAACGGATTACGGCACCACCACCACCTACCGGCTCTGCGCGGATTTGGCCTCCCGGGGGGTTACGATCATCAGCGGCGGCGCCCGGGGAATAGATACCGCAGCCCACACCGGAGCCATGAGCACCGCGGGAAAGACCGTGGCCGTG
>JBJKSK010000521.1:0-10176 GCA_046704125.1 Desulfobacterales bacterium
TACCGGCGCCGATGCCTGGAAGTGACCCTTGGACGGCCATCACCTGATTCTTGGCCAGTGTGTGGACTTTATCACTGGCGAGACCCTTACCGATACCCATGACGAGCGCTACCGCCAGATTCTGGCCCGCTATCTGGTCCAGAGTAAAGGCTACGCCCGCCACGAGGTGGTGCCCCGCTGCTGGGTGACGGTGCATTGCAACGCGGAGGTGGCCCAGGTGCTGATCGATTTCAAGGTACTGATCTCGAGCCGTGTGGCGATGATCGTAAAATATGGACCGGGTTCCATCGTGACGCGATACCAGCCCGCTTTGGCGGCAACTTGTCTGGTGGCCCCCTGGCGGGTGCCGGTGGCAGTCGTCACCAACGGCCAGAGCGCCGATGTGCTGGATGCGCAAACCGGGGCCTTGATGGGCCAAGGCCTCGACGCCATTCCCGGCCGGCAGCAGCTGGCTAAATGGCTGACCACACGTCCTGCCGTTTGCGTGGAGCCCGCTCGACGGCAAATGGCCGAGCGGATTTTGTATGCCTACGAAGTCGACGGGAAATGTCCCTGTGACGACAGTACGTGTCGCCTGCCGACGCGGGGCTGATCCTTTACCCTTTGCGACAAAACGACTCATGACAAACGACGAGCATTTCATGACCCTGGCCCTCCGGGAAGCCGGCGCCGCCCTGGATGCCGGGGAATTTCCCGTAGGCTGTGTGCTGGTGGCACACGGCCGCGTGCTGGCCACCGGACGGCGGGAGGGCACAGCCGGCGGCGCCAGGGGCGAGCTGGACCATGCGGAGATGATGGCGTTGCGCCGTCTGGAGGCTTTGGGCAGGCCATCGACTCTCGGGGGCTTGACCCTTTATTGCACGATGGAGCCGTGTTTGATGTGTTTCGGGGCCATTTTGATCGCCGGAATCCAGCGCATCGTCTACGCTTACGAAGATGTCATGGGCGGCGGCACCCGTTGCGATCGACGGGTTTTGCCCCCGTTGTACCGGCATGTGCCCCTGGAACTGGTGGCCGATGTGCTCCGTACCGAGAGCCTGGAGCTGTTTCAGCGCTATTTTTCCGACCCGCGGTACGATTACTGGAAAGACAGTCTGCTGGCGCGTTACACCCTTGAGCAGCCCAAAAGCGCCGCGCACGGCCCCCCATTGGCCGATGGGAACCTCTGCGGATAAAAATTTTTGTTGGCCAAGCGGCCCAAAGCGCTCCGCGGGGCGGGACCGACTGTATTTTGTTGTTGCATTTCTCGGTTTCTTTCTATATGTGACAATCAATTTATTCTCGATCGGTTCATCGAGAACCGAAACATAGAGCCGGAACATGTCCCTTGGCGACCGGAATTTTCCGGGCGACCGCACGGTCGGCGCCGTGTGTGGTTGGGGGAACATTCAAACGACCTTCAGGAGGTGACAGGCATAGCTATACCGCGACGAACATTGAGGCCCGTGAATAAGGACAGGATCAATATCAACCGGGAGATCCGCGCCAAGGAAGTCCGGGTGATCGATCCCGATGGCAATCAGATCGGTGTCGTGCCGACGATCAAGGCGTTGTCGACCGCAAATGAGTTTGGTCTCGATCTGGTTGAAATTTCTCCCAACGCCAATCCCCCCGTCTGCAAGATCATGGATTATGGCCGCTTTAAGTACGAGCAGACCAAAAAGCAGCAGGAGGCCAAGAAGAAACAGAGCAGCTTTCAACTCAAGGAGATCAAGGTCCGGCCCAAGACAGGAGATCA
The DNA here is from genome assembly GCA_046704125.1 of Desulfobacterales bacterium. Taxonomy (GTDB): domain Bacteria; phylum Desulfobacterota; class Desulfobacteria; order Desulfobacterales; family JBJKSK01; genus JBJKSK01. The sequence continues at coordinate 1,739 of JBJKSK010000521.1, forward strand.
TGACCTGCAGGTCAAACTCGGGCATATCCGAAAGTTTCTTGAGCGCAAGGATAAGGTCAAGGTTACGGTTATTTTCAGGGGACGCGAGATCACGCTGGCCCAGATGGGGCGCGACGTGCTTGCCAAAATTGCGGAAGAGACCCAGGATACCGCCGTCGTTGAACAGTATCCCAAATTCGAGGGCCGTACCATGATGATGATTCTGTCTCCGAAATAACCCACCACATAGGCGCGCCTTCCGATTATAGAAGTTTATAGGAGTCGGTGCGACGCGAACAGGTTTATGAAGGTGGCGTGGGGCTTCGTTTCGTTTGCCCGCGCCATCTATTTTTTGCAACTGAGGAGAGTAGTTATGCCGAAAATCAAGACGAATCGAGCGGCGGCGAAACGGTTCAAGCGTACCGGGACGGGAAAGTTCGTGTATTCGAAATCCCACGCCAGCCATATCCTGACCAAAAAGACCCGAAAGCGGAAGCGGTCCCTTCGCCTGAGCCGGATTGTCGATGCCACCAACAGTAGGGAACTGCGGCTGCTGATGCCCAATGGATAGCCTCAAAGGCTGATGGCGACCCCAATCGGATACGGCGCGTTCGCCGTTTGTTTCAAGGAGAAGCAACATGCGTGTTAAGAGAGGTTTCAAGGCAAGAAGAAGAAGAAATAAGGTGCTAAAACTCGCCAAGGGGTTTCGTGGCGGGCACAGCAAGCTGTTTCGCACCGCCGCCGACACGGTGGATCGGGCGCTGCGATACGCCTACCGGGACCGGCGGGTCCGGAAACGGGATTTCCGCCGGCTGTGGATTGCCCGGATCAATGCGGCGACCCGGATGAACGCCCTGTCGTATAGCAAATTCATGCACGGGTTGAACCTGGCCGGCATCACGCTGGATCGTAAGGTCCTGGCCGATCTGGCCGTTTCCGATCCGGCGGGCTTTTCCCAGATCGCCCATTTGGCCGCAGAGCAACTGTAGCGGTTTCGGCCCATTTTGGGGCTGTAAACCGACACCGGGCGGCGTTTGCTTTTTTGGGTTTAGACAAAAAGCACTCATGTTACGTATGGCAGGCTCCGCATCGGTTCAGGCGGAGCCACTGCCCTGCGTTTTTTTGTCTGCCCGCCCCGGCCAAGATGCCACCAAAGGTGAAGCTCCCTTTTTATTTTTTCCCCGCCTCCGACGGGCAACGACGCATGGGATATGGCCGCGATAACGCCAAGGGCCGTGGCCCATGCACTTTCTCAACGAGCACAGATCGTGGCAACCAGCATAGAACAGATTCAGAAAGAAGCGGTAAAAGAGCTGGCGGCGGCAACGGATATCGAGACGATTCAAACCGTATCCGTGCGGTATCTCGGCCGTAAGGGCCGGGTGACCCAGTTTTTAAAGGGGATTTCCGACCTGCCGCCAGAGCAGCGGCCGCAGGCGGGCCTGGCGGCCAACGCCGTGAAACGCGCCTTGGAGCAAGCCGTGCAAACCGCCATTGAAGCGCTGCAGAGCGCTACGGCCTCTGCCGACCGGGGCATTGACGTATCGCTGCCCGGGCGTGCGCCGGTTCCCGGGGCCCTGCATCCCATCACGCAGACGATGAACCAGATGTGTGACATCTTCATCCGGCTTGGCTTCGAGGTGGCCGAAGGCCCGGAGGTGGAGTTGGACTACTACAACTTCGAGGCGCTAAACATCCCCAAAAACCACCCGGCCCGCGACATGCAAGACACGTTCTATGTCTCGGAAAACGTCGTGCTGCGCACCCATACCTCGCCCATCCAGGTGCGGTTCATGGAAAAGCGCCGCCCGCCGGTGCAGATCATCGCCCCGGGAAAAGTCTACCGCTGCGATTCGGATCTGACCCACACCCCGATGTTTCACCAGATCGAGGGCTTGATGGTGGGAAAGGACATCAGTTTTGCGGACCTCAAGGGGATTTTGACCACTTTCGTGCACCAGATGTTTGATACCAAGACCTCCCTGAGGTTCCGGCCAAGCTTTTTCCCCTTTACCGAACCCAGCGCCGAGGTGGATATCCTCTGTGTGATCTGCCGGGGCAAGGGCTGCCGGGTCTGTTCCCAGACCGGTTGGCTGGAAGTGCTGGGCTCGGGAATGGTACACCCGGCGGTGTTTGAAAACGTGGGCTACGATACCTCCGAGATTTCCGGGTTTGCCTTCGGCATGGGTATCGAGCGGATCGCCATGCTGAAGCTTGGCATCGACGACATCCGAAAATTTTTCGAAAACGATTTAAGATTTTTGCGGCAGTTTTAAGGCCGCCAACCGGGGTGTACGGCTTATGCAGGTCAGTTTGAGTTGGCTCAAGCAATATGTTCCCGTTGAAGTGCCGGTGTCCGATCTGGCCAATCGGCTCACCATGGCCGGACTTGAGGTGGAAGGGATCTGGGATCGCTACCAGTTTCTGGACTCGGTGGTGGTGGGGCGCATCCAGCAGGTTAATCCCCATCCCAATGCCGATAAACTCGTGGTGTGCCGGGTGGATGTCGGCACCCGGAGCCTGTCCATTGTCTGCGGGGCGCCCAATGCGGCGGTGGGCCTGGTCTCGCCGGTAGCCCTTCCGGGGACCCTGCTTCCCGAGGGGCTCAAGATCGCCGAAAGCCGCATCCGGGGCCAGATATCCCAGGGTATGCTCTGCAGTGCCAGGGAGTTGTGTATCGGCACCGAGGCCGGCGGTCTTATGGCCCTGGATGGGGCGTCGGCGCCGGGAGCGCCGCTTGGCAAGACGCTGGGGCTATCGGATATGGTGCTGGAAATCAGCCTGACGCCAAACCGATCCGATTGCCTGAGCATTCTGGGCATTGCCAGGGAAGTCGCCGCCTTGACCGGCACCCGGCTGTGCGCCCCCGCAGTTGCCGAAATTCGGCCAGGCGAGCAGATCCATGAGATGAGCGCGGTGACCATCGACGCCCCCGAGTACTGTTCCAGATATGCGGCACGGCTGGTCACCGGCATCCGGGTGGCCCCGTCACCCTTTTGGCTTCAGGACCGGTTGCGCTCGGTGGGGCTTCGGCCCATCAGCAACCTGGTGGACATCACCAACTTCGTGATGCTGGAAACCGGGCAACCCCTTCACGCGTTTGATTTTGACCAGCTGGCAGACCATCGTATTGTGGTGCGTCGGGCCGCGGACGGCGAGTCCTTTACCACCCTGGACGGCAAAGTGCGTGCGCTCAACGCCGATATGCTGATGATCTGTGACGGGAAACAGCCCGTTGGCATCGCCGGAGTCATGGGCGGGCTCAACTCCCAGATCGAGCCGACCACCACCCGGGTGCTGATCGAAAGCGCCTGCTTTGATCCGGCCAGCATCCGCAAGACCTCCAAGAAACTGGGGCTGAGCACCGACGCCTCCCATCGGTTCGAGCGCGGTGTGGATCCCATGGGAACCGTGGTGGCCGTTAATCGGGCCGCGCGCCTGATGGCAGAGCTCGGAGGTGGCCAAATCGTTTCCGGTCTCATCGACGTTCACCCCAGACCGGCTTCGAGTCCTGCCATCACCTTGAGCGTGGAGGCTACCAACCGCTATCTGGGAACCGACATCGACGGCGAGCAGATGGCCTCGCTGCTCAGGTCCATCGAGTTTGCCGTCGATATGACCGGCCCGGGCCAACTGCGGGTGACCCCGCCGTCGTCCCGGGTGGACATCGGCCGTCGTGAAGATCTCATGGAGGAAGTCGCCCGGCTATGGGGATATAACCGGATTCCGACGACCTTTCCCCGGGTCTTTGCCCAGGCCAAGACGCCTTCTCCCGCCATCTCGATCAGGACCCGGATTCGGTCTCTGATGAGCGGTTTCGGGTTTACCGAGGCCATCAACTATAGCTTCATCAGTGCCTTGTGGGGGGATCGACTGCGGTTTGGCAAGACCGATAGACGCCGTCGGACGGTCACGATTATCAACCCCCTGAGCGAAGATCAGGCCGTGATGCGCTCCTGTCTGATCCCCGGGCTCCTGGAGACCCTGATCCGCAATGTGGCCCAGCAGGTGCGCACCGTTCGACTTTTTGAAATCGGCAAAGTCTTCATCGGCGATTCCAAAACCGAACTTCCCGTCGAAACCGAGATGGTGGCCGGAATCTGGAGCGGCGGCCGCAACGAACTGTCGTGGCACGGCCGCGAGGTGGCCTGTGACTTTTACGATATCAAGGGCATTGTCGAGGGGCTGCTTTCCGGTCTCAATGTGGATGCGCCCCTGTTTCAACCACCAGACATCAAGGAATGCACCTTTACCCGTTTTGGGCACAGTGCCGGCATCCACGTCGAGGGCGTGCCCATCGGGCTGGTGGGCGAGGTCCACCCCGAGGTGCTGTCAGCCGTGGACCTGAAGCAGCCGGCCTTCGTTTTTGAATTGGACATGGCGCAGCTGGCGGCAGCCATGCCTGGCGCCCGGTTGGCCAAACGGATTCCGCGGTTTCCCGCGGTTTCCCGTGACATCACGCTGATTGTGGACCGGGATGTGCAGGCCGCAGGCATATTGAATCAGGTCAGGGCGATGGACCAGCCCCTGGTCGAGGATTTGCGGCTTTTTGATGTTTTTGAAGGCAAGCCCATTTCCGACGGCAAGAAGAGCATCTCTTTTCGCATCACCTATCGTTCATCCGTCGAAACCCTGGAAGACGAGCGGGTCAACCAGATCCACAAGGGCATCACCGATCAGCTGCTGACCGAATTTCAAGCCCAGTTGCCTGTCTGAAATGCGCTTTTGCACATCGGCCGGTCTTGATGGGCCCATCCGGAGGATCCATGCAGAGCAAATCGTCTCAGAATGTGGACATCCCGGATAATGCGGTGGTGACCATCGCGGATGTAAGCGCCATGATGGAGGTGCCGGTTTATGTCTTGCGGCATTGGGAGACGGAGTTTGCCGGCTTGCAGCCCACCTGGACCGATTCCGGCCAGAGGCTCTATGGCCGCCGGGAACTGGCGCTGATGGTTGAAATCAAACACCTGCTCTACGATTGCAAGATGACCGTGGAGGCGGCCAAACACCACCTGGCCAAAAGCGCGGCCAAGGGGCAAACCGGGGTGCCGACCATTGATGAGATCCGCAAGGAGCTTCAAATCATTCGGGACCTTCTCACCTGAGGCGGGAGATGCCGGCAACCCCGGTGCCTGAAAGAAAAATATTGACAGGGCGCTCTTTTTAGCATAGTTTGTCTTTCTGGTGAGCGGGCATAGCTCAGTTGGTAGAGTACAAGCTTCCCAAGCTTGGTGTCGCGAGTTCGAATCTCGTTGCCCGCTCCAGTCTTTGTCCGCCGTTTCCATGCGAATGAGGATGATGAAGGTAGCGCTTGGTGTTAGGTGTGGTCTGGAGTATTTCGTTATGGTATTTTTCATGATTAGATAGTTTTTCGATCCACGAAAAGTACTACCTTTTGTCGGAAAACGGGCGATAGCCCGTTTTTTTGTTTATGTAGGGTATTAGAAAAGCCTTTGAATATACGAAGAAAAAATAAAATGCCCGTTTCCGGGGAAACTCCCGTCACCTCAGTTCCGGATCGGCGTGAAGCCTTGCGGGAGCAGGTCTGGCAGCTGGTGGCGCCTTTGTGCGCCGCCGAAGGCCTGGAGCTCATATATGTCGAATTCCAGCGGGAGTCCGCGGGCGCGGTGCTTCGGCTTTACATCGACAAAACCGGCGGGGTGAGTTTGGACGACTGCACACGCATCACCCGCCCGGTCAGTGATCTGTTGGATGTAGCCCTCGATGAGGTGGGCCCGTACCGGCTGGAGGTGTCGTCCCCCGGTATGGACCGGCCCTTGGGGCGTGTGGTGGACTATGAACGGTTTACGGGCCATGAGGCCAGAATTCGCATCGCCCGGCCGATAGGCGATCAACGCAATTTCCGGGGCATCATCCGAGGAGTTGCCGATGGGTCGGTTCGTCTTGAAGTCCGAGGCCTTATCGTGGAGATTTCCCTTGACATGATTACCAAAGCCCGGCTTGTCAATTATTATGGAGAAAACGGATGCTAATCACTGATATCAAGCGTGTCGTAGAACAGGTCAGCCGCGACAAAGGGATCGACCGGGAGGTCCTGATCCGCGCTCTTGAAGAGGCCCTGAAGTCTGCCGCCAAGAAAAAATTCGGCAACAAGATCGACATCGAGGTCCAATTCAACGAGGAACTGGGAGAAATCGAGGTTTTTCAGTTCAAGGTGGTCACTGAACAGGTCCTGGAGCCGGATTTGGAAATTTCCATCGAAGAGGGCCGTAAGCTGGATCCGGATTGTGAACTCGGCGACAGCCTCGGCACCAAGATGGACACTCAGAACTTCGGGCGGATCGCGGCTCAGTCGGCCAAACAGGTGATTATCCAGAAGATGAAAGACGCCGAACGCGACGCCGTCTATTCCAGTTACATCGACCGCAAGGGCGAGATCATCAACGGCATCGCCCAGCGGGTGGACCGTGGTGACATCATCGTCAATCTGGGACAGACCGAGGGCGTTCTTCCGGTCCGGGAGCAGGTTCCCAGGGAGTCGTACCGCAGAGGCGATCGGGTGCGCGCATACATTCTGGATGTTCAGCAAGACAGCCGGGGGCCGCAGATTCTACTGTCCAGAACCCATCCCAATTTTCTCATCAACCTGTTTAAGACCGAGGTGCCGGAGATTGCCGAAGGCATCGTCAATGTCATGGGAGCGGCACGGGAACCTGGCAGCCGCGCCAAATTCGCCGTGGCCTCCAATGACTCGGACATCGATCCGGTGGGCGCCTGCGTGGGCATGAAAGGCAGCCGGGTGCAAAACGTGGTGCAGGAACTCAAGGGAGAAAAAATCGACATCATCACCTGGCATGTCGATCCGGCCAAGTACGTGTGCAACGCCCTGGCCCCGGCGGAAATTTCCAGGGTGATTATCGATGAGGAAAACCGTTCCATGGAAGTCATCGTTCCCGATGAGTTCCTGTCTGTCGCCATTGGGAAACGGGGACAGAACGTGCGTCTGGCCTCCAAACTCACCGGTTGGCGGCTGGACGTCAAAAGCGAAAGCAAATACAATGAAGCGATGAGAGACGGCTATGTCTCGTTGCTGGATTTGCCCGGAGTCACCCCTGCTTTGGCCGATGCCCTTTATGCCAAGGGCTTTTTTTCTGCCGAGGAAATCGGCCGGGCTTCGGTGGAGGACCTGATTCAGGTGCGCGATATCAGTGAGCAGGAGGCCGTTGATTTGATCCGGGCCGCGGCAACCTACCAACCCAGGCCCGCTGAAAGTGAGGCGCCCGAGGCCTTGCAGGCCGATCAGGCGCCTGCAGCGAGCGAAACCGCTGAAAGCGATGGCGCACCGGAAACCGATTCTGAGCCGGGCCGCAATGCGGCAAGCCTCGAAAAGGAGGCACCGGATACCGATACCGGCGTCGACGCGCAGGTGCAGCAAAAATAACACAGGGCAAAGCGGCAATTTTACCGCGTGTTGGAGAAATTTGGTAACCTCGTAACAATCGAAAGCAGGGGGGGATGGATGGCAAAGATCAGAGTCTACGAGCTTGCCAGGGATCTGAACATGAAAAACAAGGCACTCCTTGATAAGCTCACCGAGATGAAGATCTCGGTGAGAAGCCATATGAGTTCGCTGGAAGATGATACCGTGGTCCAGATCAAGGCATACGTCCTTGGCAGAAAGGCAAGTCAAATCGAGGAAAAACGGGTGCAGCCCACCGTGATCCGCCGACGCAAGCGAGTCGAACCCAAAGAGCTGTCGGCCGAACCGGAGACATCTCGAGAGCAAGGCCTGCCAGAGGTTGAGAGCCCGGAGGTTGCCGCTGGCCATGAGCCGGCGCCTGAATCGGTCATTGAAGCCGCTCCAGCCGCCGAGGCTCCAAAACCTGAGGCGCCGGCCCCTGAGGCGCCAAAGCCCCCGGCCCCCAAAAAGACTAAACCGGTCGAGGCCGCTCGGGTGATTCGCCGACCGGCTCCCAGCCAGCCGCCTGCCCCGGCGGCCGCCGATGGGCCCGGAGCTCCGGAGCCGGCTCAGGACGAAACGGCTCAGGCGACAGCGCTTGATCTGCCGTCACGGCCCGCCGAGGAGGCTCCCGCCAAGGAGACCATAGAACCCGCCGCCCCGGAAGAGGTTTCCACGACCGAGCCTGCGGTTCACCCGACTGAAGAAAGGCCCGCCCAAGAGCCGGAAACGGCGACCAAAAAGGGTAAAAAGAACAAGAAGGGAAAGAAAAGCCTGCCGGCAAAGATCATCTCGCTTCCGGAAGCCAGGGCGGCGGCTCCGGTCCGGGAGAAAGCAGCGGCTGCTCCGGTTGCCGCGCCTCGCATCGAAGCCGTCCCGGCTGTTCCAGAGGCCCAGGCCGAAGAGGTCGACGGGTCGGCCAAGGATCGAAAACGCAAGAAAAAGAAGGTGGCGGCAGAGCCGGAACTGGATCGAAAGTTTTTCAAGAAAAAAATATCCTTTCGGCGCAACGAAGTGGTGGAGGGCGCCGCCCTAT
>JBJKSK010000522.1:0-5253 GCA_046704125.1 Desulfobacterales bacterium
AAAAGCTGCGCCGGTTTTTCGATAAATTTTCGGGTGAAGACCAGGTGCTTATTGCCATCAACGCGGACCCGGATGCCATCGCCAGTGCGCTGGCCGTCAAACGGCTGCTTTGGCGCAAAGTCGCCGGGGTGACCATCAGCAACATCAATGTCATCAAGCGGCCGGACAATCTGGCCATGATACGGCTGCTGGGCATCCATCTGGTGCGCTTTGACCAGGTAAAGATGGATCGGCTCACGCGTTTTGTGCTTGTCGACGCTCAACCCGATCACCACGCCTGTTTCAAGACCTTTGTCCCGGACGCGATCATCGATCATCATCCCGACACCGGCGCCAAGGCCTCTTTTATAGACATCCGTCCCCGGTACGGGGCCACGGCCACCATTTTGACCGAATATCTCCGAGCGGCCAAAATCGTGCCCTCATCCAGGCTGGCAACGGCCTTGTTTTACGCCATCAAGACGGACACCAGCAACTTTCAACGCCATGCGCAAATCGAAGATGTACGGGCGTTTCAGTTTCTGTTCCGTTATGCCAACGCCTATTTGGGTCGAAAGATCGAGCAATCTGAAATCCGGCTGGATTTTCTCAAATATTACAGGCAGGCGCTTAGCGTCATGCGGATGCGCAAGGGCCGGGTCTTTGTCAACCTGGGTCCGGTGACCAGCGCGGATATCCTGGTGCTGATCGCCGATTTTTTCATGAAGGTCAGCTCGGTGACCTGGAGCATCGTCTCGGCGATCAACGACCGGAAATTGATTATCGTCTTTAGAAATGACGGGGTGCGGAAAAACGCCGGCAAGGTCGCCAAGCAAAGCTTCGGGCTGTACGGTTCGGCCGGTGGCCACAGCAGCATGGCACGGGCCGAGATTCCCGTAGACTCGCTGCAGGACCAGGTGGCCGTTTCCGATCCAAAGGCCCTGCAACACTGGATCATCCAACGTGTGGAAAAACGCGCCGATCAAAAATAGACGCTGTCTTCGGCCGTGTTCTGGGCACTCGTCTATGACGGTCACCATTCTCGGATCCGGCACTTGCGTCCCGTCGCTGGCACGAAGCTCCTGTGCCGTGTTGGTGGAAAGTGCCGGCAGCCTGTTGCTGCTGGATGCCGGGGCCGGAACCATGCGCCGGTTGCTTGAGGCAGGCGTGACCATTTTTGATATTACCCATATTTTTTTCAGTCATTTTCACCCGGATCACACCGCGGAGCTGGTCCCGTTTCTTTTTGCCTCCAAATATCCGGAGCCCACCCGGAGACAGACCCCGCTGATCGTGGCCGCCGGTAAAGGATTCGGGGCTTTTTTCCAGGACCTGGTTGCGGTATACGGCAACTGGATTCAGTTGCCTCACGAGCTGATGCGAATCGTTGAATTGGACACCGATGGCGCGGGATGCTACCAGGCTGACGGTTTTTGCCTGGACACCAGGCCCGTCAACCACCGCCCTGAAAGCCTGGCCGTGCGCGTGACCGGTACCGGCGGTAAAAGCGTGGTCTATTCCGGAGACACCGATTTATCTCCGGACCTGGTGGCGCTGGCCGCCGGTGCCGATTTATTCATCTGCGAATCCTCGCATCCCGATGGCATGACGATCCAGGGCCATCTCACCCCGTCTCTGGCCGGAACCATGGCTCAGCAGGCCGGAGTGGCCAAGCTTGTCCTGACCCATTTTTACCCGGATTGCGACGCGGTGGACATCACCCGACAATGCCGCCGCACCTATGCAGGGCCCCTGGTGATCGCCCGGGACCTGATGCGGTTTGAACTGTGACACCATGGACTATTATCCCATTCATCTCGATATCCGCAACCGATGCTGCCTGGTGGTCGGCGGAGGAACCGTGGGCACGCGCAAGGCACAGGGCCTGCTGGATTGCGGCGCCCGCGTCACCGTGATCAGCCCGCAAAAAAGCGACGTCTTGCAGCAGCTGGTTCAAAAACGGGGCCTGTGCTGGCACCGACGCCCCTTTCAAAGTTCGGATCTCGACGGCGCCTTTTTGGTCTTTGCCGCCACGGACATCCCCGAGCTCAACGACGACATCCAGCGCCAGGCCAAACAGCGGCATCTGTTGTGCAACGTCGTGGATAAGCCTGAATGCTGTGATTTTATCCTGCCCTCGGTGGTACGAAGGCAAGATCTGGTCATTACGGTGTCGACATCGGGAAAAAGCCCGGCCTTTGCCAAAAAATGGCGAAAGGATCTTGAAAAAACCTTTGGAACAGAATATGGCCTGTTGCTTCGCCTGATGGGAGCCATCCGGCACCGGCTGCTTCAAAACCCGGCCGAGGGGTCTGAGGCGCCCTCGCAGCGCTTTGCCAAGCTGGCTTCCGGGGATCTTCCGGGATGGATCCGTGCGGGAGATGTGGCCAAAATCGACGCTTTTCTTCAGCAGGTGCTAGGCGCCGGATTTGACTACCTGACCCTGATCCAGGCGTCGACTGAACTGGATCCAAAGGATTCTCCTGTCCAATATCCGGTAAGCGATATTGGATTGCAAGCCCCGAGTGAACACGGCTTGACATCGTCAGACGAATAAACCGCGTTCCGGCAGATAGCCAAGAGACTGAGGTTTACATCCATGGATAAAGCTACTCCGTTGATCATACTCTGTTACTCGCTGAGCACCGTGGGCTACCTCAGCTATCTTTTCCTGCAGAAAGATTTCTTTCAGCGCTGCGGTCTTTTTCTGCTCGCGGCAGGCTTTCTTTGCCACTCGGTGGCCATCGGCTACGGATTGGCCGCCCTGGGTCAGCTTCCCGCCCGCGATCTGCAGCAGAACCTGTCCCTGGTCAGTTGGGCGGTGGCCGGTGTTTTTCTGATGTTCCAGTACCGGTTCAACCTCAAGGTCCTGGGTGTTTATGCCGCGCCTCTGGCCGCCGGGATCATGATCGCTTCGGACCTGACCCCGGCGGCGCCCTTGATGCCGGTAAAGGGCGTCTTTAACAATGTATGGGTGATATGCCACGTCTTTATCATTTTCATGGGCGAAGCCGCTTTCGCGTTGGCCGGCGGCCTGGGGCTGCTGTACCTGCTGCAGGAACGCACCATCAAGACAAAACGTCACGGCTTTTTCTTTCATCGGCTGCCGGCCCTGGAGCGGCTCGACTCAACAGGATATGCCTGCATCGTGGTGGGCTTTACCCTGCTGACCATCGGGCTGGTGCTGGGCTTTGTCTATGCCAAATCGGTCTGGGGCCGGTTCTGGAGCTGGGACCCCAAGGAAGTATGGTCCGGAATATCGTGGCTTCTCTATGCCGCCTTGCTTCACGGGCGACTGGCCCTGGGATGGCGGGGCAGGCGGGCGGCGGTCATGGCCATCGTGGGCTTCGGGGTGCTGTTGTTTACGTTTTTTGGCGTCAATTTTCTCCTTCATGGGAACCATGGCGGATTTACGCGGATTTAGGATGGGCTGTTGATGGAAACGGGTATCTCACGGCAATCGTCACTCGGCCATTCCAATCGGTAATCGATAAATTATGCACGATATCGTTCTTGTCGGATTAAACCACAAGACGGCTCCGGTGGAGTTGAGGGAATGCCTCGCCTTTTCTCCGGACGAAGCGCGAAACGCCCTGGATGCTCTCGGCACGCATCCCGACATCCACGAACGGCTGGTGCTATCGACCTGCAACCGTGTGGAGGTCATCGTCACCGCCCAAGACCCTGAGCGGGGGGGGGCTGCGGTCAAGAATTTTCTCTCCGGTTTCAAACAAATTGCTTTTGACCGGTTCCAGGATTCGCTTTACACCTACCTGGGAGACGAGGCCGTTCGGCACCTGTTTCGTGTCGCCGCCAGCCTCGACTCCATGATGGTGGGCGAGCCTCAGATTCTTGGCCAGATCAAGCAAGCCTACCGCATCGCCACGGGAAAAAGGACCTCCGGGGTCATCCTCAACCGTTTGCTGCATCGCACCTTTTTTGTGGCCAAGCGCGTTCGCACGGAAACGGGCATCGGGGATCATGCCGTTTCCATCAGCTATGCGGCCATCGAACTGGGGCGAAAGATCTTTGGGACTCTCGATGGCAAAAAGGTGCTGCTAATCGGTGCCGGAGAGATGGCTGAACTGGCTGTAGAGCACTTGATGCGAAACCGGGTCGGCGATATCTATGTGGCCAACCGAACCTTTTCCCGGGCCGTAGACCTGGCCCGACGCTTCCGGGGCACCGCCGTGGCCTTCGAAGAAATCCCCGGGCTGCTTCAAAGCGTGGACATCATCATCAGTTCCACCGGCGCACCGGGGTTTGTCATCGGTCCGGCTCATGTCAAGGCCACCATGAAAAGCCGCAAACACCGTCCGTTGTTTTTCATCGACATTGCCGTGCCTCGGGACATTGATCCGGGTATCAACCGCATGGAAAACGCCTATGTCTATGACATCGATGACCTAAAGGGGGTTATCGACGACAACATCGAAGACCGGCGCCAGGAGGCCATCAAAGGAGAGCGTATCATCGATGAAGCGGTGTTGCGCTTCAGGCAGTGGTACCACAGCCTCGAAGTCGTTCCCACCATCGTCGCCTTGCGCAAAAAAATCGAGATCATCGTGGATGCGGAAATGGAAAAAACCCTGGCTTCCGGTCACTTCGCGGCAACGGAATCGGATGCGATCCGGCGCATGACCCAGGCCATGGTGAACAAGATCCTTCACGACCCGACCCTGTTTCTCAAAGGAGACGGGTGCCATGACCGCAAGTCGCTTTATTTGGATGTAACCCGAAGCCTGTTCAAGCTGGATGGGTGAGTGGCGCGAATTTAGGGAAAGGAGTCTGATTTTGAGCAAGATTGCGTTTTTGTTTCCGGGTCAGGGGTCTCAGGCCGTTGGGATGGGCAAGGACCTCTACGACGCTTTTGATTTCGCCCGGGCCATTTTCGATATGGCCGACAAGATTACCGGCCGGCCCATCACCCGCCTGTGTTTCGAAGGCCCCATGGCGCAGCTGACCGAGACGATCAACCTGCAGCCGGCCGTAACCGCCGTGAATCTGGTGATACTGGAAGCCCTTGGCCGCCAGGGCATCATACCGGATGTCTGCGCCGGGCACAGCCTTGGGGAATACAGCGCGTTGTGCGCCGCCGGTGTCCTGAGCCCGGAAGATACCCTTCGGGCGGTGCTTCGACGCGGTGAACTGATGCACCGGGAGGCCACCCGCCATCAGGGGGCCATGTCTGCGATCATCGGTTTGGACATCGAGGCGGTATCCCGACTCGTAGACGAGGCCCGGGATGCAGGGACCGTATCGGTGGCCAACCAC
>JBJKSK010000523.1:0-2713 GCA_046704125.1 Desulfobacterales bacterium
ACTAGGTACCAACCTGAGCATCTTCGATCCGGACCGCATCAGCCATTGCAACGACCTGTGCAATCAACTTGGTATGGACACCATCTCGGCCGGAGCCACGCTGGCCTGGACCATGGAAGCCGGGGAAAAGGGCCTTTTGGAAACCCCCCTGGCCTTCGGGAATTATGCGGGTATCCCCGAAGCCCTGATCGATATCGCCCTGCGCCGCGAAGCTGGCGATGAACTGGCCAACGGGACACGCTGGCTGGCCGAAAAATACGGGGGCAAAGATTTTGCCATCCATGTCAAGGGCCTGGAAATGGCCGCTTATGATCCGCGTGGCGCATGGGGCCAGGGACTGGCCTTTGCCGTAGCCAATCGGGGCGGGTGCCACCTGTCGGCCACGGTCTTTCCCCTGGAGGTCTTTTTTGGCCTGCTCAATCCCCTGACCACCCGGGCCAAGGCGCGTTTTGTCTGTTTTTTCGAGCGGCTGTACGCTGCGGTCAACTCGCTGCACACGTGCCTGTTCACTTCCTTTGCCTATTTGCTGGAGCCTCCTGTGGCCAAATACACTCCCAAATCGTTGCTGAAGCTTTTCATGCAGTATCTGCCGGTCATTGCCCTTCGGCTGATGGATGTCAGTGTCTTTAGCCGCATGTATGCCTCGGTGACCGGAATCCGGCTCTCTCAGAGGGAGCTGCTTTGCGCCGGGGACCGGATTCATACCCTTGAACGGTATATGAACACCCTGGAAGGCATCAGCCGAAAAGACGACAACCTGCCGGAGCGCTTTTTGAAAGAGGGCAGGCGAAGCGATCCCAAAGGGGCCACGGTGCCTCTGGAGGAAATGCTGAACGCCTATTACCGGCTGCGGGGCTACAGCCCAAACGGGGTACCCAGACAAAAGACGCTCAAGAAACTGGGAATCGTACCCAAAGACGGCATCCTGAGCGCCGAAAATGGCAATATCCGGCGCATCGATGGATTATCATCCGGAAGCGCTGGACGAACCTGACTTTCTTATGGTATTGGGAGCGGCATGGGAAGATGCCCCCTAGAGATACGCCAAATCTAAAAGGGTTTAAGACAATGGAGCCTAAAAGCAAGTCAGAGAAAAAAAGAGATATGATCGCCCTGCAGAAATTGGGGGAGCGCCTGGTGACCCTCGCGCCGGCTCAGGCGGAGCGCATCGAGATGCCTCTGGATTTGCGAAACGCCATAACCTTTGCCCGCTCCATCGCCAGCCACGCGGCCAGGCGCCGCCAGATGCAGACCATCGGCGCCATCATGCGCCGCATCGATCCGGAACCCATCCGCCAGGCGTTGGCGGAAATCGAGGCCGGCGACTTGCGGAAGGCCCTGGCCTTCAAGCAGGCCGAACAGTGGCGGGAAGCGCTGGTGGCAGGAGACGATGTCCTTCTGGCCAAGCTTTTCGACACCATAGCCGGTGACGATCGCCAGCATTTGGGTCAGCTGGTCCGAAATGCCCGCAAAATCAAAGACGGCACCTTTTCGCCAAAGGCTGGAAGGCTTTTGCTCGCCTATCTCAGAAAGCGGTTTGAAACCGGTGACAACACACCAGCTCCGAAGGAACCGGCCACCGATTCCGAGGCCTGATCCAAGCCGGCGATGCCTGCCGCCAGACGGCGGTTGGCCAGGTTTTTGGCCTTAGCTGCCACTTGCACTTCTACCGTGTGCCCGGAACCCTTTTCCGACGCCACTCATTTCAAATTGCATCCAGAAATATCCGGCCCCCTAAAATTGATCATGACCACCGATTTGTCGGCCGGTCCAAGCGTTCCCGTCGCCTTAGCCGCATCTGAATTTACAAATTGAATATTTGGCAAAATGCGGTATGATGCAAAGCTTTGAGCCGGTTTGCAGGCGTCGATGAATCCCGGCGGGCAAAGGCGGATTAGCCATTAGCGTTTATGGAATAGTTTGATGATGCAGCAAAAAACCATGTTTGACGATATCGAACGTCTTCGCGCCAAGGGCAGCGACGCCTACACCGCCGAGGCCATCGAAGTTTTGAAAGGCCTGGCACCGGTGTGGCGCCGACCCGGGATGTACACCGACACGACCCGGCCAAACCACTTGGCCCAGGAAGTCATCGACAACAGCGTCGATGAGGCCATTGCCGGGTTTGCCAAGCGCGTTGACGTTACCCTGTACCCGGACGGTTCGCTGGAAGTCAGCGACGACGGCCGGGGGATGCCCGTGGATATCCATCCCGAAGAACAGGTGCCCGGCGTGGAGCTGATCATGACCCGGCTGCATGCCGGCGCCAAGTTCAGCAACAAGAGCTACCGTTTTTCCGGCGGCCTGCACGGCGTCGGGGTCTCGGTGGTCAATGCTCTGTCTGGCCGTTTGGAACTTGAGATCCGAAGAGACGGCAAACGCTACCAGATGGCTTTTTCCGGCGGCGAAAAGACCACTGAGCTTGCCCAAGTCGGAACCGTCGGAGTGCGAAACACGGGAACCACGCTTCGCTTCTGGCCGGATGCGAAATATTTCGACGTTCCCCACTTTTCCATCCGGGCGTTGACTCACGGGCTGCGGGCCAAGGCGGAGCTTTGCCCTGGGCTGCATGTTCAATTCACCGACGCCAACACTGGAGAAAGCCAGCAATGGTATTACGAAGACGGCCTGAAGGATTATTTGGCCGCAAGCCTTGAAAACTGTGTCCTGGTCCCGGCCGAGCCGTTTGTCGGGTTTCACCAGGGCAGCAGCG
>JBJKSK010000524.1:0-3783 GCA_046704125.1 Desulfobacterales bacterium
GTAAGTGACCGTCGCAACTCCGATCATTAAAAAAAAGACGATGATGTATCCCAAAAGCAACTGATTTCGCAGCTTCTTCACAACGCCCTCCAAGAAATTTTCCATCGCTGAAGACTGAAAGATTCAAATACATTTTACTTACCTCAATGGTCATACCCGATCCATGGTTTCGGGAAAGAGCAAAACTGATAGGAATGGCTTTTTGGCGTTAAAAGTAACAACTCAACTTTCGGGTTCCAATTTTAATGATTTGATTACAATATGTTATGAGGCTTAAATTTGGTGATTTTTCGATACATAGGCGTCTATTTTAGTGTCCAATATAACGTATAAGCTATTGTATTCACGATAATTTTGTGATGTTGGTAAATCTCGAAAATTGAGTTATTAATTAGCATTATTTTAATCTAACGTAGAAATCCTTGCCCTCAGGACTAAGGTCAGAGTTCAGTGGCTTTGTCATCTGAACGACTCATTGTTACATCCTCGGAAGAGTTGTCCCCATAACGACAACCAAGGAGTAACAAATGAGCCGATTTCGAAAGTTATCACAGACAATCTGGCATTGCCAATACCATATTGTCTGGGTTCCAAAGTCCAGGTTCCGGGTCCTCACCGGCCGGCGCTGGTCCCAAAAAACTGGACAGCATGTCAGCTCTGAGTCAACCCAAATTGAAAGGATCTGACCATGAGCATGAAACGGAAAGGTACTCGCACCAGTGCAAAGCCAAGGTAATCGGCGGCCTTGAAAACATTGACACATGGCTTGGCAATCATGGGGTCACCGGTCTGTTGAATCCGACTTCCCCGACTCAACAGCTTCTGACCACATTTCGTGCCGCCCCGAATCGAATCCCCCGAAATTTGTTTCTGGCAAGGTATCCTCCGACAGATGCACCAACGATACCTTCAACAAAGCGGACCTGCGACTGGAAAAATTACGGCAAACGATTGACAATTTTCAGGGGACATATGGTATTTCATTAAAACTGATCGACATGGGAACGGAAGAAGGTGGAACATTCCCGGTCCATCAAAAGATGTATGAAGCCATTGCCGGTTCCGGAATCATCATCTGCGACCTGACCGGTCGCCGCCCCAATCTTTATGTGGAAGCAGGCTTCGCACTCACGCATCATGAATAAAAACCGGCTTTTTTATCTTTTTAAACCACAAGATTCTGTTGACAAGGTCCCCTTTGGTTTGAACCCCGTCAAGTTTGTTCAGATATCTCAGGCGGTCGAAATACAGGGAAGATTGACGCCTGAAATCAAAGCGATCCTTGAGGATGCAAGCGCTGTATTGGAGAGAGAGACCATATGACCGCATTTAGTCCCAAATTCGCCATTACCAACCGCATGACAGCAGCCATCACGCAGATAGGACGGGCACGTGGTTTTCTGGAAGCGGCGCGGCTTTCTGATGGCTGGGTGCGGGATATGGGAAACAAAGCCCTGATCAAAGAGCGCGCATCATACGACTCATATAGAAGGCACCCAGTTGACTCTTGATCAGGCAAAACGGCTGTGGAACGATGAAACGGTCCCTGAAGCCGACCCGGATGACACCCGGGAGCTGCTGAATTACCGTTCCGCCTTTGAATTTGTTTCCGATTGTCTGGACAGCGGCGACCCGATTACCGAAGGACTGATTCGGGAGATCCACCGCAAACTAGTGGAAGGCGTGCGCGGCGGCATAGCCGATCCCGGAAATTATCGCCGGATTCAGAACTATGTGGCCAATTCCTCCACCGGTGAAGTGATCTACACTCCACCGTCAGCGGTTGAGGTCCCTATCATGATGTCGGAAATGGTTAAATGGCTAAACGCTGATCTTGAGATACATCCGGTGCTGGTGAGCGGTATCGCCCAGTTTCAGTTGGTGCATATACATCCATTCCTTGACGGAAATGGACGAACCTCACGCTTGCTTTCCACCCTATGCCTCTACAAAGCAGGTTATGATTTTAAAAGGCTGTTCACCATCAGTGAGTATTATGACCGGGATCGTCCGACCTTTTACAAAAAGATCCAGAGCGTTCGTGAAAACAACATGGATATGACCGGGTTGCTCGACTATTTCATCACCGGCCTCGAAACCCAGATGGTTGAAGTCAAGGAACGTGGAGAACAGGTTATCAAGCGGGATGTTCTGGTACAGAAACACAATCTGAATGAACGGCAAGGCAAAGCCCTCGGATTCCTACTTCAAAACGGCAAGCTGACCATTCAGGACTTTGAAGGGATCTGCCCCGATGTGAACCGCCGCAGCCTCCAGCGCGACCTCAAAGGAATGCTGGACAAGGAGTTGGTAACGACAGAAGGAGCTACGAACCAACTGGTCTACCTTCTTCTGGTTTGAACTTGCGACATCTTGTGACAAAAACTTGCGACAAACTCACGACAAAACTTGTGACATGGCCACTTTCAGACTCAGGTTTGCAGAGTGATTACAGGAGGCACCCGAATGAGAATCGAACCCACGTCCGTTCTCTGTTTCGGGAAAATGTAGAGAATTAGATTTCTCTCGGCGTCCGGCAGACTGAAGGGATTTGATGTCTTGTAAGACGTTGAATAGACAGGGGTTGCGGATGTATTTTTGTTTGGAGAACGAATTGGGGTAAGGCTCCGAGTCATTCATCAACTTTTGTAATATTTATAATTTGTTATAAAGTTTTATCGCAGTCGGTAAATAGTCGGCAATCAATCTGTAAACAGGCAGCCCTTTTGGGCTCCTTATTTAATTGAATGCCCACCATCATAAGCCTAAAAATACCCACAACCTTCCTCTCTATCCATCGGTAAAACCTTTATCCTCTCTATTGCAAGGTGGCCGTTTGACTGCCTCAGCATTCAACCGAAGGATATACCCCTACCCGTTCGTGGGTCGTGCCGTGGATCCGCTCATCCTTGATGGCAACCCACTGGGCCAGATCCCGATTGGCCGTTTCCAAAAAGCTGAAGCCATAGCCGCGCCAGAAGCCTTCGCGAATAAAAGCGTATGGCCGTTCGATTTTGCCTTTGACCCATGCCGCGTAGGCCGGGCGACCTCGGGTTTGAAACCGTAGTGCCGCGCAAAGCCCAACAGGGTGGCGTTAACCCACCCTGGCCGATGCCATCATGGACCGCCTGGTTCACTACGCCCACAGAATTAATTTGAAAGGAGAATCCATGCGAAAAATCCGCTCGTCCTTGACGAAATCCGCCAAGTCTGGAAGATAGGGGAAACCCGGCGTCGCTTCGCTCCGACCCGGTGGACAGTTTGCAGCGGAACAACTGGTCACAATGAAGCGGAACGGGTGGTCACTTTCCTCCGGAATGACTGGTCAGTTTGAGCGGAATACGCAGGTGAGCAAGGTGGCCCAGCGCTTCGGCTGCCGACAAGTGACCCTGGTCGGGGATCGCGGCATGATCAAAAGCGCCCAGATCCAGGATCTGCAAAGCTTTGGATTTCACTACGTCACGGCCATCACCAAAGCGCAGATCCGCTCGCTGATCAAAAAGGGCGTCTTTCAATTGCAGCTTTTCGATGATCAGCTGTGCGAGATCAAAGACGAGGGGGTGCGCTACGTGCTGCGGAGAAACCCGGTGCGGGCAAAGGAGATGGCCGCCTCCCGCAGTTCGAAATTGGCTTCACTGCAACGGCTTGCCGATACTCAAAACCAGTACCTGGCAGAGCACCCCCGAGCAGACGAATACACGGCCTGGAAGAAAGTCATAGAAAAAGAAGGCCGCCTGGGGCTGAGTTCGATGGTGACGGTGACGGCAGCCAACCGGTGCATCA
>JBJKSK010000525.1:0-2831 GCA_046704125.1 Desulfobacterales bacterium
AAGTGTCAGACGCAGCAGTACCGAGAGGTTTTTACCCGCCAGCTGGTCGATGGCTTTTCCCATCAGATATGGCCCGGCGATGGCCATGGCAGTCCCTATGCCGGCGACCATAAAAACGAGAATCAAAGCCTTTTGATGAGGGCGCAGATAGTGCATGAGCCGTGTGAACGCGCCACGGGCGTTTTTGGCCCTTTCCGTGGCCATCCCCCGGTCGCCGACCCCTCTGCCCGGCCCCGACAGGCCCATGCGAGCCGGGGGCCGCCTGCTTTCATCGGCCATGGGGACGTGCCTTGGCTGGCCCGGGTTCGCCGAACTGGGAACGATAGATATCGCGGTACACGGCACTTTTTTCGAGCAATTGGCGGTGGCTGCCCATGGCACTGATCCGGCCCTGATCCAGAACGATAATCTTGTCGGCCAAAAGCACCGTGCTGATTCGTTGGGCGACGATGAAACGGGTGGTGGCATTTTTGGAAGTGGCGGTCATGGCATCCAGGGCGTCCTGGAGCCGGACTTCCGTTTCGATGTCCAGGGAGCTGGTGGAGTCGTCGAGGATCAGGACCTTGGGCTTGACCAGAAGCGCCCGTGCGATGGCGATCCGCTGACGTTGTCCCCCGGACAGCGTCACGCCCCGCTGGCCGACGGCCGTGTCGTAGCCATCGGGAAGCGCTGAAATGAATTCCTCGGCCTGGGCCGCTCCCGCCGCCGCGGCCACTTGCGATTCGCTGGCGGCCATCCGGCCATAGCGGATGTTGTCCCGCACGGTGCCGGTAAACAGCACCGATTCCTGGAGGGCGACACCGATAGCACCTCTCAGGCTTTGCAGATCCAGGTCCCGCACATCGATGCCGTCAAAAGAGATACGTCCGGCCGTAACATCGTAAAAGCGGGGGATCAGGTGCATCAGGGTGGATTTGCCCGAGCCGGTCGCCCCTACGATAGCCACCGTTTCCCCTGGTTGCGCGGAAAAAGAAATATCGGAGAGCACCGGCTCTGCGCCGTTTCCGGAATAGCTGAAGCATACATTTTCAAAGGCAATCCGCCCTTCGGGATTGACGAGCATGGTGGCGGATTCGGGCTGCCGGACTTGGGGTTTGGCATCCAGAACTTCCAAAATCCGGCTTGCCGATGCATCGGCGGCCGATACGGGGCCAAGCATGGCGGTCAGCAAGAGGATCGGGAAAAGGGCAAAGGAAAGGTAATTTATAGCCGCTACCACTTGACCCACAGACATCTGGCCGGCGATGGCCGCTTGACCGCCGAGCCAAACCGCGCCGATGATAGCACCGTTTAGGACCAGCAGCATCATCGGGTTAAAGACCGCCAGCAGACGGGCGACCTGAATGGTCTGGCCCATCAGGGCCAGGTTGGCTTCATCGAACCGGGCTTGCTCGTGTGCGGTGCGCACGAAGGCTTTGACCACGCGCATTCCGGCAAGATTTTCCTGCAAGACGATGTTTAACCGGTCCAGCCCCTGCTGGACCCAAAGAAACATCGGCCGGGCCCGGCGGGAAAAAAACCAGACCAGAAAAACGATCAGCGGCACGAATGCGGCCATGATCAGGGCCAGTCGCGGGCTGGTGAGAACCAGCAGGACGATGGCGCCCAAGGCCCAGATCGGTGCCCGGGTGAGGATGCGAAGCGACAGCATCACGATTATCTGCACCGAGTTGACATCGCTTGTCGAACGTACGACGAGTTTGCCGGTCTGCAGCCTGTCGAGATTCCCGAAGGAAAAGGTCTGCACCTGGCGAATCAGCGCGCTGCGGATATCGGCCCCGAAGCCCATGGCCACACGCACCGAGAGGTAATTGTTCAAGATGGCAAAGGCCGCCGAGAGAATCGCAGCCCCCACCATGACCAGGGCGGTGGTCATAACCACCTGGATGTTGTGGGCCACGATTCCCTGGTCGATGATTCTCTGCGTCAGGTGGGGAATGAGCAAATCAGCGGCAACCATGCCAAAAAGCAGGATCAAGGCGGCGGCGGCCTGCATCCGGTAGGGCCGCAGGAAGCCATAAAGGCGCATGAGGGATTTCACCGGATTTCCTCCTGACCCTTCGGATCTGCGGTCTGGCCCGGGCCGGGAGCGGGATCTGTTGCCGTCGCCGAGGTCAGGTACCGGTGAACCTTCAACAGGGACTTCCTCAGTGTCTGGTGTTCGTTTTCGGTCAATATCGACGTCATCTCATGATCCAGTTCCCTGAAAGACGCCCGGGCTTCTGCGCGCAGCGTTTGCGCCTTCTCGGTCAAATACACCCGGACGACGCGCTGATCCGATTCGTCCCGGCGTCGATGAACCCAGCCGTTTCGTTCCATCCGCTTCAAGGTGTTGGTTGCCGTGGGTGAGGCAATGTGCAGGGCCTGGGCAAGTTCAGTTTGGGAAATTCCGTCTTGCTGCCAGAGTCTAAAGAGAATCAACCCCTGGGCGTAGTGAAGCCCGATGCTTTCCAATTTCATTCTTCGGCGAAGGCCGACCAGCCGGCAGACCTGTGCCAGCAGCTGGCCAAGGGCAGGTTGTGGTGAATCTTGCATTAAAACAGCCATATATCAGCCTCTTCACGTTCGTGTTCCCGTTCTGGAAGGACTGTAGCTCACTAATATTTAGATAGCTAACTATATAATCCTGTTTGAACCACCTGTCAACCTCTTTTACCCTAGTGGGTGTTTCATTCACATGGGCACAGAGAGAGCCGCCTGAAGGATCGGCAGAAAAAGCCAGATGTTTCCTGCAGGCTCTGAGTTTCGGCGAGAAGCCCAAAATCCATTGCGCTTTCTTGGCGCCTTGGCGTGAAACACAAGGTTTTGGGAAATGCTAAAATCGTTGAGTT
>JBJKSK010000526.1:0-2813 GCA_046704125.1 Desulfobacterales bacterium
CCTCAACAAGGTCATCAAGGCCATCCGGCGGGTGAAGGGCGTGAGCGACGTGCGCCGTCGCGAGCGCCTGGTCGTGTGACGGCCTTCCACCTCGCATCGCCGTTCGAGCCCGCGGGCGACCAGCCGCAGGCCATCGAAGCCCTCAGCCGGGGCTTCGAGGCCGGCGAACGCCACCAGGTGCTGCTCGGGGTCACCGGGTCGGGTAAAACCTTTACCATGGCCAACGTCATCGCCCGGCTCCAGCGGCCCACGCTGATTATCGCCCCCAACAAGACGCTGGCGGCCCAGCTTTACAACGAATTCAAGGGTCTGTTTCCGAAAAACGCGGTGGAGTATTTCGTAAGTTATTACGACTACTACCAACCCGAGGCCTACATCCCGTCGACTGACACCTACATTCAAAAAGATTCCTCCATCAACGAAATGATCGACAAGCTGCGCCACTCGGCCACCCGATCGGTGCTTTCCCGGCGCGATGTCCTGGTGGTGGCCAGTGTGTCGTGCATTTTCGGCCTCGGGGCGCCCGAAGACTACCTGGGCATGCGCGTGGAGCTGAAGCAAAACTCGGTGCTTGCCCGCGACCGGCTGCTTTACGACCTGGTGGGCATGCAATACGAACGAAACGATGTGGATTTTCACCGGGGGGTGTTTCGGGTCCGGGGCGACCGGGTCGAAATTTTTCCCGCGTACGAGGAAGATCGGGCCATCCGGGTGGAGTTTTTCGGAGACGAGGTGGATGGCATCGCCGAGATCGACCCCTTGCGGGGTACGGTGCTGCAACGCCTGGAGGCGGCCACGATCTTTCCGGCCAGCCATTACGTGACGCGCGCCGCCACGCTGAAACGGGCCATGGCCGCAATCATGGAAGAACTCAAGGAAAGAGTCGATTATTTTCGGGATGCAGGCCTGCTGCTGGAGGCCCAGCGCAACGAGGAACGGACCCTATACGATCTGGAGATGATGCAGGAACTTGGCTATTGCAGCGGCATCGAAAATTATTCCAGACATCTCACCGGAAGGGCCGCCGGCCAGCCACCGCCGACCCTGCTGGATTATTTCCCCGAGGATTTTTTGCTTTTTATCGATGAAAGCCACATCACCGTGCCCCAGCTAAACGGCATGTACCGCGGCGACCGGTCCCGCAAGCAGACCCTGGTGACCCACGGTTTTAGGCTTCCCTCGGCGCTTGACAACCGTCCGCTGCAGTTTTCCGAGTTTACCCGGCGTGTCGGGCAAACGGTTTACGTATCGGCCACCCCGGCCAGTTATGAATTGGAAATGGCTAAAGAAGCCGTGGTGGAGCAGATCGTTCGGCCCACCGGCCTCCTGGATCCCAGCATCCATGTGCTTTCGGCCCGCAACCAGGTCGATGACTTGTACACGCAGATTCTCCGGCGGGTCGAAAAGGGGGAGAAGGTGCTGGTCACCACCCTGACCAAGCGCATGGCCGAGGATCTTACGGAGCATTACACCGATTTGGGCCTGCGGATGCAGTACCTGCACGCGGATGTGAGCACCCTGGAACGGATGGAAATCATCCGGGATCTGCGCCTGAACAAGTTCGACACGCTGGTGGGCATCAACCTGCTGCGCGAAGGCCTCGATATTCCCGAAGTCTCTCTGGTGGCCATTTTAGATGCGGACAAGGAGGGTTTCCTGCGCTCGGTGCGCTCCCTGATCCAGACCTTTGGCCGGGCCGCCAGAAATGCCAACGGTCAGGTAATTCTCTACGCAGACACGATCACCCGTTCCATGCAGCAGGCCATGGAGGAAAGCGCGCGGCGCCGCGAGATCCAGGATGCCTACAACCAGAAACATGATATTGTACCGGAAACCATTCACAAGCGCATCTCCACCGGCTTTGAGGCCCTCTACGAGACGGCGGCGGAAGAACCGGCCCAGATCGCCGAATCGGCGGTATCTTATGAGGATCTGGGCAGCATCGATTCGACCATCAAGGCCCTGACCGCCGAGATGGAAGCCGCCTCCCAGGACCTGGAGTTTGAACGTGCCGCAAAATTGCGGGACCGGATCCGCGAACTTCGAAAAATCGTCGTGTTTTCTTGAGCCGGCGAACACGCAAGCCCAAACCATGGAACCGGAAAAAGCCCTTTGAATCCATCTATCCCACCCGATTTGACGGCTTTGCTCGAACACCTCGGCCGGATTACCGCGGAGCCCGGCGTCTATCTGATGAAAGACGCGGCCGGGGCCATCATCTATGTGGGCAAGGCCAGAAATCTGAAAAAGCGGCTGTCTTCCTATTTCCGCCGACCCGGGCCACCCGACCTGAAAACCGGCGTGCTGGTGGGCAAAATCGCTTCCTTTGACACCATCATCACCCGAACGGAAAAGGAAGCCCTGATTCTCGAGTCCAACCTGATCAAAAAGCACCGGCCCCGCTACAACGTGATCCTCAAAGATGACAAGCGCTACCCGTCGCTTCGCCTGGATGTACAGAATCCGTATCCCACCCTGACCATCGTGAGACGCATCCAGAAAGACGGCGCCTTGTACTTTGGTCCTTTTACGTCGGCCCAGGCCGTTCACCAGACGCTACGGATGATCAACAAGACCTTTAAGTTGAGAAAATGCCGGGACAAAGTCTTCAGAAACCGCATCCGTCCCTGCCTGCATTACCAGATGCAGCGGTGCCTGGCCCCCTGTTGCCTGGATGTCCAGCCGCCGGTCTACGAGGAAATCGTTCGTGAGGTGGTCCTTTTTCTCAGGGGGCGTACTCCGGATTTAATCCGAAAAATCCGGGACGAGATGCAGGCGGCGGGCCGCCATCAGGAATTCGAGAAGGCCGCGGT
>JBJKSK010000527.1:0-6391 GCA_046704125.1 Desulfobacterales bacterium
CACTTGGCCACGATGCTTTTCATGATCTCGTTGGTTCCGGCAAAAATCGAGGTGACCCGGATATCGCGCCAGGCTCGGGCAATGGGGCAGGCTTCCAGGGTGGCGAAAGGACCGATTAAATCCAGACACCGGTGGGCGATATGTTTGGCCATGTTCGTGGTCCAGTATTTGGCCATGCAGGTTTCCGCCACAATATGCCCGCCCTCCATGTGATCGGCGATGAGTTTTTCCACAAAGGTTTTGCCCAGTTTGACCTCGGTGGCCATTTCGACTAAAGCGAACTGGGCCGCCTGGGACTTTATCAACGGTTTGCCGATCCCTGGCGTGCGCTTTAAGTACTGCGTGGTCCATTCGACCATGGCTTCGGCGCCAAAGACGGCGCCCATGGCACAGACCAGGCGCTCCTGTTGGAGCTTTTCCATCAGCATGAGAAAACCCATCCCTGCCTGGCCCAGCCGGTTTTCGAGGGGGATCTTGCAGTTGGTAAAAAACAGCTCCGCGGTGTCCTGGCTGCGCCAACCCATTTTTTCCAACGGCTTACCCTTTTTAAACCCCGGTGTATCGGCCTCGACCAGATACAAGGAAACGGCCTGATGCCTGTTTTCCACCGCCGGGTCCTTGGCGGCCAGCACCACCAGATCGCCGTTGACCCCATTGGAGATAAAGGTCTTGGTCCCGTTGATGACAATGCCGTCTGGCTGCTCCACGGCGGTGGTGGCCATGGAAGCGACATCGCTTCCCGCATCGGGTTCGGTCATGGCCACGGATGTGACGATGTCGCCGGTAACGCATCCGGGCAGATATTTTTGCTTTTGCGCCGGAGTCCCGAAGGCATCGATATAGGGCACCACGATGTCGCTGTGCAGCGAGGCGGCCAGGCCGGTATGATGGATCCGGGCCAGTTCCTCGGAAACGATGGTTGAATAAAGAAAATCACCACCAAGCCCCCCGTATTCCGGTGATATGGAAGTGCACAGAAAGCCGTTCCGGCCCATCTTGGCCCACAAGGATTTAGGAACCTGGTGAGCGTCTTCAAATGATTCGATATGGGGCACCACCTCGGCGGCGAGAAAGGCGCGAAGCCGCTGGCGAAATTGGCGGTGCGACTCGGTGTAGTTGAGCAGGTTCATCAGCGGCTCCTTCCGATGATGGCATCGGCCAGCCTGTTTTTCTCCGCACCCCTGGGGCGGGCAAACAGCGCGATGGTCTTGGCGTCGCGGTAAAACCGTTCGACGTCGTATTCGGCCATATACCCGTAGCCGCCTAGAAGCTGCACGGCCTCGTCGGTCACCTCCACGGCCGCCTGGCAGGCATAGAGTCCGGCCATGATCGAAAGCTTTGGCTCCGGTGGGTCTTTTTCAAATTGGCAGGCCGCCTGATAGGTGATAAGCCGGGCCAGTTCGATTTTTAGCGCCATATCCGCCAGCTTGTGCCGGGTCACCTCGAACTGGATGATCTTTCGCCCGAACTGTTCGCGGTGTTTCACATAGTCCATGGCCCGATCATAGGCACCCTGGGCCGTGCCCACGGCCATGGCGGCGCAAAGGACCCGGTTTTCCGAAAAGAAGGCTTCGGCGTGATCAAGTCCCTTTCCCGGCTGTCCGATGATATGGGTTGCCGGGACTTGGACATCGTCAAAACGCAGCCTGGAGGCAGTCACCATGCGGCTGCCAAGTTTTTCACCCATCGTTTCCACTGACACCCCGCTTTGGTCGGCTTCCACCAGAAACAGGCTAAACGCTTGGCGCGGAGCAGCGTCCGGATCGCTTCGGCAAAACACGACGAAAAAATCGGCCCGGTCGCCGTTGGCGACATGCGCCTTGGCCCCGTTGACCACGCAGTGCGTTTCGTGGCGCCAGGCATGGGTTTGTGCGGCAATTAGATCGAATCCGGTTTCCGGTTCATAAAAGGCGGCCGCCGAGCATGCTTTTCCCTGCGCGATGGCGGGTAGAAATTGCTGGCTTAGCCTATTGTCGCCAAAACGCAGCAGGCATTCGGTGCCGTGGCTGGAAAGCATCAAGGCCGCCCCGATGCCTGGATCTTTTCGGCAAAACGCTTCGGCTATGATGGCGTTTTCCATCACGTTCAACCCGCCACCGGAAAAACGTTGCTCGAAGTGGATGCCGATAAATCCCAGGTCGGCGGCTTTTTTCCAGATCGCCTCGGGAAAGGTCCCCTGTTTGTCGAGGGCCTGCACCAGATCCTTGTCAAATTCGCCTTTGGCAAAGTCTTGGGCTGCTTTTTGAATTTCTGTCTGAGATCGGCTCAGCCTAAAATCCATTTATGTTTCACCTCTTGTCACGGCCGGGCATCTGATTGTCCTGTTTTGCGCGTGTTTGCCCATTACCCGGTTTGTCGAATCTTAGCGGGGTTGCTGGCCATATCTGCCCACGATGGAAATGCTGCAAACGTTCATATGGGGAAACCCGCCCAGGTTGTGGGTCAGACCGTATCCGGGATCTGACAGCTGGCGCTTTGAGGCCCGGCCCTGAAATTGCAGGTACAATTCGTATAGCATCCTAAGCCCCGAGGCGCCGATAGGATGTCCGAAGCACTTGAGTCCGCCGTCGACCTGGCAGGGCAGTTTGCCGTCTCTGTCATAAAATCCGTCCAGAATATCGGCCACGGCACGCCCGGGGGCGGAGATGTGCAAATCTTCCATGGTGACCAGCTCGGTGATGGAAAAACAGTCGTGTACCTCCATCATGGAGATCTGTTTCCGGGGATCGGTGACTCCGGCTTCCTGGTAGGCCCTGGTGCTGCATAGGCGGGTGGTCATGAAATGATCCCCGTCCCAGTCGTTGTAGGCCATCTCCTCGCCGCTGCTAAGCGCCAGCTGCAGCGCCTTGACCGACACGATGTCTTTTTTCCCCAGGCTTTTGGCGATTTCCGGCGTGGTGACGATGGCACACGCGGCTCCGTCGCTGACCCCGCAGCAGTCAAAAAGGCCTAGCGGATGGGCGATCATCGGGGCGTTGATCACCTGCTGTTCGCTGACGGGCTTTCGCAGGTGGGCTTTTGGGTTTAGCACGCCATTGGCATGGCTTTTTGAGGAAACGTGGGCCATGGCCTGTTTGAGGTCGGCGTCCGAAATGCGGTATTTGGCTCCATAGGCGGAAGCCAGCTGGGCAAAGGCGCCTGGGGCGGTAAGGTTTGGGCTCCACTGCCAGGTCAGGCTCCCGGCGTTTGAACCCGTGAAGCTGGGAAGTCCACCGAAACCGGTGTCCTTGAGTTTTTCCACCCCCATGGCCAGACAGATATCGTAGGCCCCGGAGGCCACGGCGTAGACGGCCCCCCGGAAGGCCTCGGTGCCGGTGGCACAGTAGTTTTCCACCCGGGTCACCGGAATAAAGGGCAGGCGCAGGGTAGTCGCCAGGGGGATGCCGCTTTTCCCGACGCTGCCCTCTTCGAAGCAGGTGCCCAGCCAGGCGGCCTCGATCTGCTGTTTTTCGATTCCCGCATCGGCCAGGCCTTCCTCGAAGGCCTCGACCATGAGCTCTTCGGCCCCCATGTCCCAGCGTTCTCCGAAACGGGTGCATCCCATGCCGAGGATTGCCACTTTGTCTTTGATTCCTGCAGCCATTTGTGTTGTCCCTAATTTTTAGGTGTCTTGCCAGGTCGCCGCGAAAGCGCCAAGCGCGCCAAGGGCTTTGGGTCTCTGACAAAGCAGCGCTCGTGTCAGGCAGCGGTTTTTCTGATGATGACGGCTGCGGCCTTTTCAACATTAGCGCCTTTGCGAGAAACCGGTTTTGACCTTGCCTCGTCAGGTATCCAAAAACGCGGCCAGGGCATGGTTGAGATCACCATGCTCGACGGCGTTTTCCATGCTGTCGATCGAAGCCCAATGTTGATGGATCTCTTCGGGCGTGGGGAGGCGGTTGGCATCTCCGATGCGACACCCGCGCCCGGTGACAATAGCCGCCCGGCTGAAATAGCCCATGCCCACGTTAAAGATGGCTCCGGTCTCTTTGCAATCTGAACCGGCCAGATACAGCACCATGGGAGCGACAAGTTCCGGTTTCATCCGGCTCAGCAGATCTGGCGGAGCCACATCTTCGGTGAGTCGCGAGGCGGCAATCGGGGCGATGGTGTTGACCTTGATGTTGTATTTGGCCCCCTCCAGTTTTAAGGCGTTCATCAGCCCGACCAGTGCCATTTTTGCCGCCGAGTAGTTGGTCTGGCCGAAGTTGCCGTAGAGCCCTGCAGCTGACGTGGTCATGATAATCCGGCCATAGTGGTTTTGCTTCATCACGGCAAAGGCTGCCCTAGAGACGTTAAAAGCCCCGTTCAGGTGCACGGCCAGCACCGGGTTCCAGGTCTCCGGCGTCATGTTGAGAAAGCTCTTGTCGCGAAGAATTCCGGCGTTGTTGATCAGGATGTCCACCCGGCCGAAGGCATCCAGGGCGCATTGCACGAGATTTTTCCCCCCTTCAACCGTGGCCACGCTGTCGAAGTTGGCCACGGCCTCGCCACCGGAGGCCCTGATTTCCTGGACCACGGCTTCCGCAGGGGCTGCAGACTGGCCCGACCCGTCGCGGGCGCCACCCAGATCGTTGACCACCACCTGGGCTCCGTGTTTGGCCAGTGCGAGGGCATAGGCCCGGCCAAGACCGGCACCCGCCCCGGTAACAATGGCCACCTGGCCCTTGAAGGAGAGGGCCTCCACCGCCGCATTTGATTGGACTGCGGGAACCGCCTTCCAGAAGTAATTGACCATGCCCCTTTCCCGGTCCACGTTTTTTCGCTTGAAGGCCATCTGCATAGGGACTCCCACCTTCAGTTCGCTGAGTTCACAGTCGGTGAAATCGGCAAACAGCCGCCCGCCTCCGGCAAACTGGACCAAGCCGTAGATGGCCGGTGGGTCCACCGATACCGAGAGCATGTCTCCGGTAAAAGACTTGACGGTAGCCGGCAGGTTCGCAAATTCATAGTCGTCTTGGCTATGCAGCGCACCGCAGCCGGGTTTGACGCAGACCTCGGTCTTTGGAAACTGGGCCGTGTGGCACTGGCGGCATCTCCCCCCCACAAGCCCCATGATCATCTGGTTCTTTCGCCACAGGACGGACATGGCCGTTTGGGTGGGGGCCTCGGCCCGGATGCCCATTACCGTTTGGATCAGGGCCCGGAACTTGAGCCACTTGAGGTAGTTGTCGGTGACTTTTTTTCGTTCCAGGCTGCCCTTCAAGCCGTTTCTCGGAGCCATTTTGGTGATTTCGTCGGTCACTACAAAATACAGGGCATTGCATCCCTGGCCGAATCCGGCCACCAGTATCCGATCTCCGGGTTTGGCTGTCTCCAAGGCTGAAACCAGCATCAGGAAAGGATGTGCGGTGCCGGTTTCCCCGCAGACCTCATGCAGGTTGTCGGCCACTGTTTCGGCAGCGGCTCCCAGCTGCCTGGCGATTTTTTGATGTTCGGCTTTAAAAAGGCAGGGAAAGATCAGCTTGTCCACCTCAGAGATGGTAATCCCCAGTTTTTTCATCAGGCCATTGACCGCCTCTGGAATGACTCTGGAGTATCCCGCATCGCGCACCCAGCGTTCTTCCCACATGTAGTCGTATTGGCGCTGGGCGCCGCGATAATGATCTACGAAATCACACGAGAGGCAAAACGATCCTTTGTACTCGGCAATGACCTTCTCATCGCCTACCATGAGCGCAGCGGCTCCGTCGCCGAACCACAGCTCGTAAAAACAAGCCGTTTTGGTCTCGCGCTTATCTGCGGCCGCCACCAGGATGTTTTTGCGTGTCCCACCGGCTACGGTTTCCAGGGCGGTGATCAAAGCGGTGGTGGCCGCCTTTTGGGAAGCGGTGAAGTCCGAAGTGAGCAGGTCGTTTTTCAGGTTCAACGCCGCGGTCACCACGCCGGCGTTTTGCCGGTCGGCGAAGGGCAGGGTGGTGGAAGCCAGATACAGGGCGTCGATGCCGTTTTTGTCGCATCCCGCCAGACAATCGCGGGCCGCGGCCACGGCCATGGTGAGGCAGTCCTCGTCCCAGTTGCACATGGATCGGTGTCCGGTGGCAACCGTCATAAGCGCCGGGGCAAACCAGCCCATCGCCTGGACTACGGCCATCCGGCTGAGCCTTAAACGGGGAATATAGGCCCCGTAGGAACAGATGCCAATCATGGTTGTCTCCTTTTAAACAGCTTCTCGATCAGTTGGGATTTCATCACATCGCCTGTGATCTTTAGCTTGCCTGAAGTAAAGGCCTGCATAGACGGAAGTTGACCGGTCATCATGGCCAAAAAATCGGTGTCTTGCATCTTTAGCGTGCAGGTTGGCCGCTCGTGGGTCCCGGCGGCGATGGTGCACCGGCCGTCCTTGATCTCACAGGTCCAGTCGCCCCCGCCGGAACCCGAAATATCATACTGAAACACCACCTCCAGTCCG
>JBJKSK010000528.1:0-4630 GCA_046704125.1 Desulfobacterales bacterium
GCCTTGACCACCTGAAAGGACACCGATGCGGTGTCCACCACGCTTTTTTCCAGCACCAGCGTGAGTTTTCCCTTGCGCTCTTCCAGGTGCATCAGCGGGGCGATGGGAATCCCGATGGGCTGCCACCGGGAAAACTCCTGCTCCAGGTTTTTGATGCTGGCCATCTGGCCGGTGGCCCCGTTGGCGATGAGTGAAAAAACCGTCAATCCAAGATTGTAGGTATAGATGCAGTCGAATCGTGTCGGATCGCTGCCCCGGCCGTCGTAGCCGTAAAAATGGGTCTGGGTCTTGAAATTGGGAACCGATTTTTTGTAGATTTTTTCTATGGCATTTGGAATCGGCGCCTCTTCGGACAGCACTCCCCCCCGGATCAGGGCCTGGCGCAATGTCTTTATGGAAATAATCGTTTCCTTGACCAACAGAAAAGGGGTGTCGGAAAAGTTCTTAAACAGCACCGGCCCGAAGCGGTCCGGGTCCAGTCCGCCCGCTACCATCGTCTTTCGATAGTAGGACTGCGCGATACCCATTTTGTAGAGGCCTTTTTCCTCTAGAATCGCCAGGTAATCCTTAACCAGCCCCATGATCACCTTGTCGGTTTCCACCTGAGAGAACTGAAAATTGCCGTGGCTGTCGCGTTCAATGAGCAGGCCCTCCTGGAAAAAGGATGGAATGTCGTTGAACAGATCATCATCACGGGTGTTCCAGACGGTAAACATGCCGTTTTCCCGGGAAGCTTTGGCCAACCGGCGCAGGTGTTCCAGCTTGTCTTCCAAGAGTGGAAAATCGGCGTGAAAATCCGTGTCGTGGGTGTGGTTGTATTCGGCGATGATCGTGTTTAGTTTAATAATAAACACCTGGATTTCGTTGATAAACTCAAGAACCCCCTCGGGGATTACCGCCACGCCGTAATTTTTGCCCACCGCGGCCCGGTGCACAATGGCGTCACAGATCACCCGGGACAGATGCCGCAGGGTCATCCCGTAGGCCGTGTAATCGATGGTGCCCTGGTCACGGGCTTTCTCCACACGCTGCCAATCGACGTATTCGGCCATGTCTTCGCCGATAAGCGTTAAATTGGCATGGGTCTGCAGGGCCACCTCCAGTGCCAGGTGGCTGGCCACCCGTCCCATCACCTTACAGATATGCCAGTATTTGACATCGGAGCTGCTGTCCGTGCACAGATTGGCGATCTCTCCGGAAAAAGCCCGGGCTGCCGTATGAAACCCGAAACTCATGGCACACAGCACTTCATTGTTGGCATCCCGGACCTGGATGTCGCCATCGATGGTCTTGGGTACCCCGATGACCTGGATGCCGTCGGCAAACAGCTCCTCGGCCAGAAAGGCCGCATTGGTATTGGAGTCGTCACCGCCGACAATCACCAGGGCGTCAAGGCCCAGACGTTTGCAGGTCTTTCGCGCCCGATCCACCTTTTCCAGCGTGTCGATCTTGGTCCGCCCGGTACGAATCAGGGTAAAGCCCCCGAGATTGCGAAAGGCGTCCACGGATTCGCCGGTGAGTTCCATGGCCTCGTTTTCGATGATGCCGTCCGGGCCCATCAGAAAACCGAAAATTCGATTTCCCGGGTTGGCCTTGCGGGCCGCATCAAACAGACCGGCAATGACGTTGTGGCCGCCTGGAGCCGGGCCGCCGGAAAAGACGATTCCGATGTTGCGGGCACGGCCGAAAGTGGCGGCCGCATTCGAATTCGGGTCGGCACCCGCCAGGGACTGGACCCGGTTGTCGATGATATGCGGAAGCTGGCGCCGGGCTTCCGGGTCAATTTCGAACCGGTATTGGGGCTGATCGACCAGGGTGGTGAAAAGGTTGTCAAAAACCGCGCAGGCGCTGGGCCGGTAAGCCCTCCGGTCGATCAGTTCGAGGTTGACGTTGCTCGTGACCTTGAGCACCTGCTCGTTGGCCAGCAGGGTTTCCATGCGTTTCGGTGCCTTTTCGGACATCGGTTCATCTCCTGACAAAAGTCATGGACCCTGGGTCACCACCCGGTTTCGCCCTTTTCGTTTAGCATGATACATGGCGCCGTCGACCCGGTCAAAGATCTCCGCGGGTTGGCTGTCGGTGGGACTCACCTGGGTGACGCCGATGCTGATCGTAATCTTGAATTTTTCAGCTTTATGAATAAAATCGATGCCTTCAATGCTGCTTCGAAGCTTTTCGGCCACCTGCTGAGCGCCGGAAGTCTCGGTTTCAGGCAGCATCACGACAAATTCCTCTCCCCCGACACGGGCCATAAAATCACTTTCCCGCAATTGGGGTTGAATCCGTTTGACGATCTCCCGCAAGCACAGATCCCCGACGGCATGACCATAGCGGTCGTTGATCCGCTTGAAATTATCCACATCATACAACAATAAGCAAAAGGCATGGCCGTGGCGGATAAAGCGCTGAAGTTCTTCGGATATCCGGTTTTCATAGGCGCGCCGGTTGTTGATGCCCGTCAACGGGTCGGTCAAGGCTTCCCTGTTTAGTTGACGCGCCTGCTGCTGGGCGCTGTCGAGTTGCTGCTTCATCTGGCTAAAGCCTTTTTGCAGCAGTCGCATTTTCTGATCCACCATACCCATCTGCACCTGATCGGCCTGCCTTTTACGTTCCAGGGCCTGCTGAATCGCCGACAGCGTGAGAATCACAGACGCCTTGAGTTCCGAAAGGTTTTGGCTGAAACCGACCCGGGAACGCAGGGTCTCCATTTCACCGGAGATGGCCCGGTTTAATTCATCGCTGGCCTGAAGCTCTTTTTGAAACTCGGGCAGCGAACCGACCAGCTGGGTTTCCATGTCGGCCAGCCGTTTCCCGATCTCTTGGATAAAGACCGCCGTTTCTTTGCGCTCTTGACCGATCGTATCGGCAAACCGCTGCAGCAGTCCGCTGATGCGGCTCCGGGTACCGGCCGCATCCTCTGGGCGCGAAATGGCGCGGATTCCCGCTTCGATTTCGGACAACTCGGCCAGAACGGATTCGTCGAGCACCATTTTCAACTCGTCGACGATATCCTGGTAGGCCGCGCGCAACTCTTCAGAAGAGAGGCCAGGAGAACCCGTTTCCCGGCCCTTGATCCACTTGGGCAACACCGTCCGGGCCGCTGCCGGCGCCCTGCCCTGGTCAAAGCCATCCAGCTCGTATTTCAGAAAGTTGTCCTTGATCCGCTGGAAACCCTTCTCCAGGCTGGAAAGATCCGCTCCCTGGTGCACCAGTTGTTTAAAGTCCTCAACGCTCCGGTTCAGCCCGCGACACTCCGGGCGTCGGGCGAGTTCGGCCAGCAGCGGCAGGGTCCGCTTCTGGAATTTCCGGGTATTGGTCAGGGTGTCTTCGAGTCGGGCCGCCTGGCTCATCCATTCGTTTCTCTGGGACAGAACTTTTTCCAACTCGAGCCGGTTTCGTAGCTCGGATTCTGGCACAGAAGCCAAAAAGGTCTGGATCTCGGGATGCTGGGCCAGCCCCCGGGCCAGCGCCTCCAGGGAGACCACTTCTCCCCGTGCCTTGAGGCTGTCCAGGGCATCGGTGGCCAACCGGGACAAAAATCGAATGCGCAGATCTGTGGAGCCGTTTTCCATAGACAGACCCTATACCGATGCAACCACCGGCGTGTCAAGATGAATCGGATAGAAGACGTCCGGCCTCGAGCGCCTCCAGTGCCAAGGTAGTTTTCAATATATAGTACTCGGTCCTTCCATGCACCCCTTCGGGTTGTGTTTTCTCTTTACTCATTGCACAATTTCTGGTACGTTGTTTCCGGCATTGAGCAAACCGCAAGGTCTGTGGTGGCCGCTGGAGTTGTTATTTCATTGGCATGTCTGATGGTTTCAGGCGTTTTCCCGGATTTTGACGTCGGGCCTGCGCCCGGCATGGGACAGTGATCCGTTGGTACAATGAAACTGAAGAAACTCGATATCACCGGATTCAAGTCATTTCATGACCGGGTCAGCATTCCGTTTCCCCATGGGGTTACCGCCGTGGTAGGCCCAAACGGCTGCGGCAAAAGCAACGTTCTCGACGCGCTGCGCTGGGCCATGGGAGAGCAGAGTGTCAAACAGCTTCGGGGAAAATCCATGGAAGACGTCATCTTTTCCGGTACCTCCGGCAAGGCCCCGCTGAACATGGCCGAGGTCTCGTTGATTCTGCAAAACGACAACGGATCGGCCCCTGAAGCACTTCGCGAATATTCCGAAATCATGATCACCCGGCGCCTCTACCGGTCCGGGGAAAGTGGATATTTCCTCAACAAACAACCCTGCCGTCTCAAAGACATCCACAACCTTTTTCTGGGCAGCGGGATGGGCGCCCGCTCTTATGCCTTCATTCAGCAAGGCAACATCGGCGCCATCACCGATGCCGACCCTGAAGAACGTCGCGCCTTCATCGAGGAGGCCGCCGGTGTTTCGCGGTACAAGGCCCGCAAATCCGACGCGCTGCATAAACTCGACCAGACCCGTCAAAACCTGATACGGCTGCAAGACATCATGGCCGAGGTCAACCGCCAGTTGGCCAGCGTTCAACGCCAGGCCCAAAAGGCCCAGCGGCATAAAAAGATCAGCGCCCAAATCCAGGATCTGGACATCCGGATAGCTCGTCTGCGCTTCGATGCCCTGTCCCGGCAGATGGTGCAGACCAG
>JBJKSK010000529.1:0-4552 GCA_046704125.1 Desulfobacterales bacterium
GGCTGGCAAAGGTGTTGTACACCCAGTCATTGATCCGGGAAACCGCGGCCACCCGGGCAAAATCCGCTTCCTCGGCTTCCATGGTCTCCTGGTCCGCGTTGAAGGCCAGCAGGTCCTTGAGATCCCGCTCCTCAAAGCGGACATCGTAATCGGCCACGCCTTCCTTTTTGCCCTTGTCCACGATGATCATTTCATAGAGACCCGGCGCCAGAGCCTCGATGAGATCCACGCTTTTCATAATCTCCTGATGCTCTTTTTGGGCCACCTTGCTGCCGACAAAAATGCCCAGGTGGCCCACCTCCGGGTGAATCATATAGATGATCACCTTGTTTAACTGCCTGATTTCCTCTGCCGATTCGTATGTCTTGAGGATCCAGTCCAGGGCCTGCTGGGGCGGGGTGATGTTATCTCCCCGGGAGGCAAACAGCAGCATCGGCTTTTGAATGTCTTTGAGATTGAGGATTTTTTTCCGGTCCAGGGACAGCCTGCCCTGTTCCAGCTTATCGCCCACAAAGAGGTTTTCCACGATGGAATGCATCTCCTCTTTGGCCATTTCGGAGTAGCCGTCCCACCATTTCTCAAAAGTGAGGTAGCGCTGTTCATCGGTATCCACGCGGGAATAGAGGTCGTACTGCTTTTTCCACAGGGTGTTTCCGGGATTGAGGCTTTCGAAGTTTTCCTCGAGCCAGGCGCCGTCGAATTTGCCGTTTCCCAAATCCGACAGCAGGGAGACCAGCCAGATGCCGCCAAGCAATCCGCCGCCATAGCGCATGGGGTTTTTCCCCTGGACCCCGGACCAGTACGAAAGAGGCGAGCCGTTTAGCACCAGGGGGCCGGTCAGATCCGGCCGGTCCGCACCCAGCAGCGCCACCGCCCATCCGGCCTGGCAGTTTCCGATCAGCGCCGGTTTCTCAGACTCGGGGTGGCGCCGGGCGACTTCTTCGACAAAGCGTATCTCCGCTTTTTCAACATCAGCCAGGGTTTGCCCCGGCTCGGGCTCCGGGTGAAAGAGAATAAAGTAGACCGGATTGCCCTGGGCCAGCGCATCGCCGATTTCCGAATCCCGTTTGGAGCCGCCGATTCCCGGGCCGTTTCCCGCCCTGGGGTCGATGACGACAATGGGCCGTTTCTCGGGATCGATCCGGTCTGTTTTCCGGGGCAGGATGCGGGCCAGATCATAGTTGACCGGCCTGTCCAAGGTTTTCCCCTCCAGGATCACCTCATAGTCGAAAACCAGCACCGGCGGTTCGCCTTTTTTTATCGTTTCAAAATAATTGTTCCCGCGTTTGCGGAGGATATCCATGAAAATAACCCACCGCTGGCTGGAGTCCAGCCCATACTGGTAAGCCTCTTTGACCCAGTCAAGGGCCATCATCGGGTCTTGAAAATTTTCGTTCATACGTTACTCCATTCTGTGACTGACCAGCGCGGCGACGGCGCATGAAATCAGCCTCGCCCGGGGCGGGTCGGATCGGGATGTGAGAATAATGGGCACCTTGGTACCCACGACAAACCCGGCCATCTGCGCCCCGGCCAGATATTCGAGGTCTTTTCCCAGGATATTGCCTGAAACCAGGTCCGGCACCATCAGGATATCCACGTCGCCCGATACCCGGCTGCGGATGCCCTTGACCTTTGCCGAGTCCGCCGAAATGGCGTTGTCAAAGGCCAGCGGCCCATCCACGATGGCTCCCTGGATCTGTCCCCGCTCGGCCATCTTGGCCAGGCAGGCCGCGTCGATGGTGGAGGCAATGGCCGGGTTGACCACCTCCACGGCCGACAGAGCCGCCACTTTCGGTTCTTGGACTCCCAGCAAACGGGCGATATCCACCGCATTTTGCACGATGTGCATCTTGGTCGAAAGGTCCGGACTGATGTTAATGGCCGCATCGGTAATGTAAATCAGCTTGGGATAGGTCTTCAAGTCCGCCAGAAACACATGGGAGATGCGCTTTTTCCCCTGCAGGTGATGGGCGAGAATGGGGTGGAGAAATTCATCGGTATGGATATGGCCTTTCATCAGGGCCTTGACCTCGCCCTTCTCAAAAAGCTCGACGCCCTTCTCGGCCATGTCTTGGGCAGCCTCGGCATGGATGATGCGAAACGAGGTCTTGCCGGAAAGGGTCTTGAGTATATCTCGAATTTTCTTTTCATCCCCGATGAAAACGGGCTCGACATAGCCGGCGGCCGCAGCCTCGCAGGCGCCTTCCAGCACGTGGGACTCATCGGCATCGATGACGGCAACCGGCACCGCCGGCAATCCCTGGACGGCCTTTAACATGTCTTCAAATGTGACGAATTCAACGTTCATGGTGTCTCCCCGGTCCTGTCTCGGTTAAAAGCACCGCCCGGGTGTGCCGCACGATCATCAAATCCTCGTTGGTGGGAATCACCCGTACGGTGCACGCGCTTTTATCCGCAGAGATAACTGCATCATGGGCATCGTTGCGCCCGGGGTCAAGGCCGATGCCCAGATAATCGAGGCCGTGGCAGATCATCCATCTCACCGGCGCGGCCCGCTCGCCGATGCCTCCGGTAAACACCAGGGTATCCAGGCCGCCCAGCACCGCCGACAGGGCGCCGATATATTTTCGCGCCGTATAGCAGAAAAGCGCGATGGCCTCGGCCGCATGCGGTTCCGTGGCCCTTTTTTCCAGAAGCGTTTTCATATCCGAGCTGATCCCGGAAACCCCGATGAGCCCGGAGCGCTGGTTGAGCAGCTTTTCCAGCTGACGGGGATCATAGCCTTTTTCGTCCATGAGATACAGCAGGATGCCCGGGTCCATATCGCCGCATCGGGTGCCCATCATCAGTCCCCCCAGAGCGGAAAATCCCATGGTGGTGTCCACCGGCTTTCCGTCTTGAACCGCGGCCATGCTGGCCCCGCTGCCCAGGTGGGCGATGATGAGCCGCCCCCTGGCATTTTCGCCCAGTGCACTGACGATGAATTCATAGGAAAGCCCGTGGAACCCGTAGCGATGGATGCCTTCATGCCAGAGGCTGCGCACGATCGGCAGCCTCTGGGCGATTTCCGGTATCCGGCGGTGAAACGCCGTATCGAAGCAGACCACCTGGCAAAGTCCCGGGAAATGCCCGGCGACCGCATCGATGGCTTTGATCTCGCCGGGCAGGTGCAGCGGGGCCAGGCCGATCAGACCCCGTAAGGTGAGCATCAATTCCGGGGTTACCCGTTCAGGAGCCATGTGCTTCGGCCCGCCGTGGACCAGCCGGTGACCGACGGCATCGGGTGCCTGGAAATGCGGCTGCTCCGTGACCGCGGTAAACATCGCCTTGACGGCGGCTTGGTGATCGGCATAATCCGAGTGCCGGTCCACCAGGCGTCTGCCCTGGCTGTCTTTTAGCCACAGCCAGCCGCCTGACAGGCCGATTCGTTCCACCGCCCCCTGGGCGAGCAGCTCCTCGGTTTCCCGGACCCGGTACAGGGCAAACTTTACCGACGAGGACCCGCTGTTGATGCAAAGAATGGTATGGTTCATGGAAAGTTCCTTATCCGGCATTAGGATAATTCCCCATCAGCCATTTTCAAAGCTCAGGGGAAAAAATTCGATTTATTGTATATTGGCGTGAAATTATAGCAAGTTACGATTTGGTTAGAATCGCAGGAACCCTGATCCGGCCTAGAACCCGGTCACAGGCGACAGGGGGGCGGCCTTTTTTCCAGGGGGTACCGGGAAACGGCCGGCCGCACCGCTCAATCCCCGGTTATCCGGCAGGTGTCGGGGCTGGTGGAGCCTGCGGCGGAACGCGGAAACCACCTGGACAGCCGGCAGCGGAACGATTCCATATAGGTGAAAAAAACCGGGGTGATAAACAGGGTCAAAAACTGGGAAAAGATCAGCCCGCCCACCACGGCCAGGCCCAGGGGCCGCCGGGAGTCGGCGCCTGCGCCCAGGCCCAGGGCGATGGGCAAAGTCCCCATCAACGCGGCCATGGTGGTCATCATGATGGGTCGAAACCGCACGAGACAGGCCTGGTAAATTGCCTCCCGGGCGTTTTTGCCCTCGATGCGCTGGGCCTCGACGGCGAAATCCACCATCATGATGCCGTTTTTTTTCACCAGCCCCACCAGCATGATGATCCCCACAAAGGAGTAAAGGTTGAGATCCACCTTGAAGATCAGCAGGGTCACCAGGGCGCCGAATCCGGCAAAAGGCAGGGCCGAGAGAATGGTGATGGGGTGAGTGAAACTCTCGTATAAAATGCCCAGCACCATATTAATCACCAGGATGGACATGATCAGCAGCAGACCCAGCCCCTGGAAGGAGTCCTGGAAGGCCTGGGCGGTTCCCTGAAAAGAGGTGCTGACCGTGGCGGGAAGCACCCTGGCCGCCAGGTGTTGCACCTCGCTGACCGCCTGTCCCAGGGAAAAGCCCGGTTTGAGGTTAAACGACAGGGTCACGGAAACCTGCTGCCCGGTATGGTTGATGGCCAGGGGCCCGAGGTCTTCGCTGAAATCGGCCACCGCGGCCAGAGGCACCAGCGCGCCGGTGTCAGAGGTCACGTAGAGTTTGGACAGCGCCGAAATGTCTTG
>JBJKSK010000530.1:0-3120 GCA_046704125.1 Desulfobacterales bacterium
GCTGCAGCCTATTGGACTGTAGGAGGAAATCACCTTAAGATTATACTTTGGTAACAAATGTATTATTTTTATTGACACCGCCCGCAAAGGATTTATCATGGTGACGCTTGGTGATTGACTTCACCAAGAATTGCCCCCAGGGATGATGACTCCTACTAAGGACAGTGCCTGCCGGTAGGGGTATGAATATGTTTTCGTCAAGCTCCTACTGCCAGGAAAGCAGAAGGAGCTTTTTTATGAAAACCAAAGTGCAAAGCCGTTTCAGGGCCCGCTGTTTAAATCAGACAGCCAGTCGGCAGCCCACCGAATTTCCGGCATCCGCCAGGCGTTCCACGCTTCTGGATCTTCCTCCCCCCGGCCGTTCCGGCAGCGCTTGATTGCCAACAGGCAATGATAAGCTCACATATCCATTCGAACTGATTCAATTTTACGTGATGAATTTTCGCCGTAAAGCAGCCTGAAATCCGCAGGATTCAGGCAAGTGAAGCATTTTTTTGAGCCTCTGCGGCCTGGGGTCAAGAAGCGGTGATTTGCCGCGCGGCAATCGTAACGTCAAGATAGTTCAAGCAGGAGAAAGAAATCATGAGAACAGCATCTACGGCTGAAACAATTTACCCAAACGGAGATGACACCCATTTTTGTACCATCTCGGAAAATGATACGGATAAGACGTTAGAGCAACTGTTCAAGGAACTGGGCACCAGCAGCGAAGGCCTGACGAACGCCGAGGCAGGCAAACGCCTTGAACAGCATGGCTTCAACGAACTGGAGGAGAAAAAGGAAAGCCCCTTGCTCAAGTTTCTGGGCTACTTCTGGGGGCCCATCCCCTGGATGATCGAAGTGGCGGCGGCCCTGTCGGCTGTCGTACGGCATTGGATGGACCTGTCCATCATCGTCTTTCTGCTCGTCTTTAATGCGGTGATCGGGTTTTGGGAGGAGCACGAAGCCGGCAACGCCCTGGAAGCCCTAAAGAGCCAACTGGCCCTGAAAGCCAGGGCCAGACGGGACGGGAAATGGCAGGAAATCGCCGCCCGGGAACTGGTCCCGGGAGATGTCATTCGCCTCAGGCTGGGCGACATTATTCCGGCTGACGTGAAACTGCTCGATGGCGATTATCTCAGCGTTGACCTGTCGGCGCTCACGGGCGAGTCCCTGCCCGTGGATAAAAAACCCGGGGATGTCGCCTATTCGGGATCGGTAGCCAGGCAAGGAGAAATGGTGGCGGTGGTGACCGGAACCGGCGCGAACACCTATTTTGGCCGTACGGCCAAACTGGTGGAGACGGCCGGGGCGGTTTCCCACTTCCAAAAAGCGGTCATGCGGGTGGGAAACTTCCTGATCTTTATCGCCCTGGGCTTGAGTGCCATCCTCATCGCCTTCGAGTTGTACCAGGGCGATCCCCCCATGAAGCTTATCGAGTTTGTCTTGATCCTGGTAGTCGCCTCCATTCCCGTGGCCATGCCCGCCGTGCTTTCCGTCACCATGGCCCTTGGGGCGCTGGCCCTGTCGCGCAAGAAAGCCATCGTCTCGCGGCTTCAGTCCATCGAGGAGATGGCCGGCGTCGATATCCTGTGCTCCGACAAAACCGGGACCCTGACCCAGAATAAACTCACGCTGGGAGAACCGGTGCCCTTTGCGGCCAAAGATACGCAAGAACTGATCCTGATGGGAGCCCTGGCCTCAAAGGAGGAAAACCAGGACGCGCTTGACCTGGCGGTCATCGGCGGGCTCCAGCGCAAAGAATCCCTGGAGGCTTATAGTCAACTGAAATTTTCGCCGTTTGACCCGGTCTGCAAGCGCACCGAGGCCATCATCCAAAACGGCGCCGACACCACCTTTCAGGTCAGCAAGGGGGCGCCTCAGGTCATCCTCGACCTTTGCCAGGTCGACCAAGAAATGCGCACCAAAGCGGAGCGATATATCGAGGAGCTGGCCGCCAAAGGCTATCGCACCCTGGGAGTCGCCCGCACCCAAAACGGCACCCCCTGGCAGTTTCTGGGCATTTTGCCCCTCTTCGATCCGCCGCGGGAGGATTCGGCGGCAACCATCGCCGAAGCCAATACTCACGGCATCAAAGTGAAGATGGTAACCGGCGACGATGTCGCCATTGGCCGGGAGATTGCCGGCCAATTGGGAATGGGCACCGATATCAAGTCTGCGGATTTCCTCTTCCCGGCCGAACACTCGGGTGATCTGGATGACAGTGCCGGCAGTAAAATTGAAGCGGCAGACGGCTTTGCCCGGGTGTTCCCGGAGCACAAGTACAACATCGTAAAGGCACTGCAGGATCGCGGCCATCTGGTGGCCATGACCGGCGACGGCGTCAACGATGCGCCGGCTCTCAAGCAGGCGGAAGTCGGAGTGGCGGTTTCCGGCGCGACGAATGCGGCTCAGGCCGCCGCCGCGCTGGTACTCACCGAGCCCGGTTTGTCGGTGATCATCTCGGCGGTGGAAGAGGCACGGCGCATCTTCGAGCGGATGATGAGCTACACCGTCTACAGAATTGCCATGACCATCGACATCATGGTCTTTGTCGTGCTGGCGATGCTGACTTACCGGTATTTCCCGCTCACGGCCATGATGATCATCCTTCTGGCCCTGCTCGACGATGTTCCCATCATGACCATCGCCTACGACAATACATACTCTAGCCCCAAGCCGGTGCGCTGGGAGATGCACCGGGTGCTCACCAGCTCCACCGTGCTCGGGTTCCTGTCGGTCATAGAAAGCTTTGGGCTGCTTCTCATCGGTAAAGAAGTGCTGGCCCTGGACATCCCGCACCTGCAGACCCTGCTGTTCCTGCAACTGGTGGTCGGCGGGCATCTGATGCTGTTTCTCACCCGCACCAAGAAGTTTTTCTGGCAACGGCCCTTTCCTTCCTGGCAGTTGTTTTTCGCCATCGTGGGAACCCAGATCTTTGCCGTGTTTTTGACCGGATTTGGCTGGTTCGTGCCGGCACTGCCCTGGAAACTGATCGGTATGGTGTGGATTTACAACGCGATCTGGATGGTTATCCTGGAATTCGTCAAAATC
Source organism: Desulfobacterales bacterium (assembly GCA_046704125.1). Classification (GTDB taxonomy): domain Bacteria; phylum Desulfobacterota; class Desulfobacteria; order Desulfobacterales; family JBJKSK01; genus JBJKSK01. The sequence goes on from JBJKSK010000530.1 coordinate 3,034, forward strand.
GGAACTCACAAAATCCTGGACAGACGGGCCAGGGCAACCGCGTAAGACAGCGGCAGCATGCGTGGGGGAGTGGGGCGAGGTGGCCCA
>JBJKSK010000531.1:0-7086 GCA_046704125.1 Desulfobacterales bacterium
CGCGTGATAGCAGGTGGTCTCCATGGTGGTAAAGGCGGTTGTCTGGCCGCCGATGGCGTCATACTGCTTGGCGATCTCATAGGCCGAACGCTTGTCCGTGCCCTTGAAAATCATGTGCTCGATGAGATGACTCAGACCGTTTTGCTCAGGGGTCTCGTCACGGGCGCCGGCATTGACCCAGACGCCCATGGACACAGACCGGACATGGGGCATCCGCTGGGAAAGAATGCGGATGCCGTTTTTCAGGGTGGTTTTATTCACTTTCGACACGGGCCTTCTCGTCTTCCAATACCGCTTTGTGGCTAAGCCGGATCTTGCCGTCCCGGGAAACTTCCAGCACCTTGACCCGCAGCGTGTCACCTTCCTTGACGATGTCGGTCACCTTGTTGACCCGGCGGTCGGCCAGCTGGGAGATATGCACCAGGCCGTCGGTACCCGGCAGGATCTGAACAAAGGCGCCAAAATCCATGATCTTGACCACCGTCCCCTCGTAAGTGGCCCCGATTTCGGGTTCAGCGGTAATTTCCTGAATCCGGGTAAGGGCCAGATTCCCCTCCTCGGCGGAGGTGGCGGCGATCTTCACGGTGCCCGAGTCATCGATCTCGATTCGGGTGTTGGTTTCGCTCTGAATGGCGCGGATCACCTTGCCGCCCGGGCCGATGATTTCCCGGATCTTGTCGGGATTGATCTTGATGACGATCATCTTGGGCGCATAGGGCGAGATCTCGCCCCGAGACTCGGCAATGGCCTCCAGCATCTTGTCCAGGATGTGCAACCGCCCGATGCGGGCCTGTTCCAGGGCTTTTCCCAGAATATCGCGGGACAGCTCGAGGATTTTGATATCCATCTGCACGGCGGTGATGCCGTCTCTGCCGCCGGTGATCTTGAAATCCATGTCCCCGGTGTGATCCTCGTCGCCCAGGATGTCGGAAAGCACCACCACCTTGTCGCCTTCGGTCACCAGCCCCATGGCGATCCCCGACACCGGGGTCTTGATGGGCACCCCGCCGTCCATCAGGGCCAGGGTTCCGGCGCAGACCGTGCCCATGGAAGAGGACCCGTTGGACTCCAGCACCTCGGAGACCAGGCGGATGGTATAGTCAAAGGCCTCCTTGCCGGGCAAAATCTTTTCGATAGCCCGGGTGGACAACCCGCCGTGGCCGATGTCGCGGCGGCTCGGCCCGCCCATGCGCTTGACCTCGCCCACGGAAAAGGGCGGGAAATTGTAGTGGAGCATAAAGGGTCTGGATTCTTCCCCGGAAAGGGTCTCCACCCGCTGCTCGTCGGGGCCCGAGCCCAGTGTCAGCACGCCGAGCACCTGGGTTTCTCCGCGAGTAAAGAGCGCGCTGCCATGCGGGCGGGGCAAAATGCCCACCTCGCAAGTGATGGGGCGAACCTCGTCAAAGGCCCTGCCGTCGATTCGCCGGCCTTCGTTGAGAACCATGTCGCGGCAGATTTTTTTCTGCAAATTGCCCAAAATCTCGTAGACTTCGGCCTTGCGGGAGGCCGCCGTTTCGCCCAGGGCCTGGAACAGCTCGGCTTTGGCGGTGCGAAGCGCCGCGTACCGCTCCATTTTGGTGGGGATGCCAAGGGCCTCGCGAAGTTTGGGAACCGCTTGTGGTTCGACCATGGCCACGAGTTCGGGATCCGGTGCGGGAACGACAAATTCCCGTTTGACCTTTCCGCAGGCGGCCTTGAGTTCTTCCTGCATCCGGATGATCGGCTGCATGGCCGCATGCCCCTGGAAGATCGCCTCGAGCATATCGGCCTCGGAGATCATCTCACCGCCGCCTTCCACCATCACCACGCCGGTCCTGGAGCCGGCCACGGTGATGTTGATGTCGGATTCCGCGCCCTGGGCAATGGTGGGATTGATCACCCAGTGGCCCCCGATACGCCCCACCCGGACCGCTGCCAGGGGTCCGGCAAAGGGAATGTCGGAGATCTCCAGGGCGGCCGAAGCCCCGATCATGGCCAGGATGTCGGGATCGTTTTCCTGATCCATGGACAGCACCGTGGCAATCACCTGGGTCTCGGTACGCCATCCCTTGGGAAACAGCGGACGGATCGGCCGGTCGATCAACCGGTCGGTCAACGTTTCCTTTTCGCTGGGGCGGCCGATTTCACGCCTGAAATAGTTTCCCGGTATCCGGCCGGCGGCGTAGATCTTTTCCTGATATTCGACCGTCAGCGGCAAAAAATCCACGTCCCGCTCATCATAGGAGGCCACGGCGGTAACCAGCACCACCGTCTCGCCGTACTGAACCACCACGGAACCGCCCGCCTGTTTGGCGACCTTTCCGGTTTGAAGACTCAGGAAACGTCCTCCGACTTCTGCTTTCAATTGAATTTCCATATGCGACTCCTAACACAGCATACCTTACAGACCCGCACATCCGGTCGGCAAGTGCGCAAACAGGCCGGTCCAATGCGGATCCGGCCTGAAAGCGCACTCATTTGTCCACCCCGGATGCAGGCCACGAGACCGGCGTTTGACACGCGCCCATCTGCTTTGGCCGGCCGTTTCCGAAAAGGTTACAATGCAGTAACGGGAATCTTCCAGCAGTCACCACCTTGGCAACCTACCTTCTGAGTCCCAGATTTTCGATGATCGTCCGGTATCGTTGGACGTCCTTGTTCTTTACGTAGTTGAGCAGCCGGCGACGCCGGCCGACAAGCATCAACAGCCCGCGGCGGGAATGATGGTCTTTCTTGTGCACCTTGAGGTGCTCGGTCAGGTAGCCGATTCGATGGGTCAGCAGACCGATCTGCACCTCGGGGGATCCGGTGTCGGCGTCGTGAAGCTTGTATTGCTCAATGAGTCCTTTTTTTTCTTCCGGCGTAAATACCACTGTTTTCAATGCCTCCTCATAAGGAAAATAAAAAAATGTTCCCCACACCGGGGAACCGGTTACGCCCCCCGGATTCGCCGGGGGTTGGGGCGAAACCGCCGCTCTAGGGCCGTCCCGCCAGCTGGAAAACCAATAGCACGCGCCTTGGCCCCGAAACAGCGGGGCGAAAAGGCGTCGGGATCAGGCATCAGGGCCGCGCGGAGGCTGCAGCCGCAGGATTCCTGAAACCACGGGTGGTGCCATGGATTTCCAATAATATGCTATAGGCTAAAAACACAACAATAATCGTAAGCACCGCTGTTTTTCCCCGGCCTCACCACGGCCAGCAGGCGCCCTGCGGTATCCACCAGTTGGCAGCACCCGACGCGGGTCTCTGCAGCGATGTCTTGCGCCGTCACAGGCCTGCCATGGGCAATTTTTCCGGCCACCGCCGTATCGACTACCTGTCGCGGGATGTCGGTCAGCGCCTGGCCCAGCGGAATCAGCCGCTGCCAGGCCGCCTCTGTGCCCGATAAAAGTTTCAGCGCCTCCAGCCCGAGGGCCTGCTCCAGGCCAAAGCCGGCGCTTTCTGTCCGGCAAAGCGTCTCCAGGTAGGCCCCGCAACCCAGCGCCGCGCCGATGTCGGCCGCCAGCGAGCGTATGTAGGTGCCCGCGGAACAGGAGACGCGAAATCGCAACCGGGGCATGGCCCGCTCCAGAAGCTCAAGGGAAAAAATTTCCACGCGCCGCGGCGGCTTTTGCACCGGGGTGCCCTTTCGGACCAGCTTGTACAGCGGCACCCCCTGGTGCTTGAGCGCCGAATAGACCGGCGGCGCCTGTTGGATCACGCCACGAAACCGGCGCATCACCGATTCGATGGCTTCCAGGCCGATATCTCCGGGCGCCCGGGTCGCCGTCACGGTACCGGTCACGTCCTGGGTATCGGTTTGCACCCCGAGGCACAAGGTGCCCGTATAGGTCTTTTTACCGCCGATCAGAAATTGGGTTAGCCGTGTTCCCTGGTTGACACCGCAGACCATCACCCGGGTGGCAAAGGGATCCAGGGTGCCGGTATGGCCCACCTTGCGCGCGCCAAGCGCCCGCTTGACCTCGGCCACCAGCCTTGCCGAAGAAATTCCTCCGGGCTTGTCCATCACCAGGATGCCGCTTGGTTGTCCGCGGGCGGTTCGCGTCACAGGGCTTCCGCAAGATGGTAGAGCTGGTTTTTGATATCGGCCAGCGATGCACTCACGGAGAAACCCGCCGCATTGAGATGCCCGCCGCCCCCAAATCGTTTGGCGATTGCCGCCACGTCGACGGATCCATCGGATCGCAGGCTGACATGAAACGGCGGAGAGACCTCGTCCCAACCCGCAAAATACTCCTGAATCAAGGCGGCCACCTTGACGTCCTGGATTCGGCGCGCGTAGTTGATCAGCCCGTCGGCATCCTCGGGGTGGGTGCCGGTTTCAAAAAGCATCTCCCGGGTTAACGTCATCAGCGACAGCTTGCCGTTTTTGGAAATCTCGATAGAATCCAGGGCCAGGTTCAGCAGCTTGATGCGTCCCAGAGAATAGGTGCCGTAGACGCGCTGGGCCACATGATACGGATTGACCCCCAGGGACACCATCTCCTGGCATATTTCAAAAGAAGCCTGGTTGGTGTTGGAAAACCGGAAAGAACCCGTATCGGTGAGGATGCCCGTGTAGATGGCCACGGCCATCTCGGGGGAAACAGGCACCCCGAGCTGCCCGATAAGCCGGTAAACGATCTCGGCGGTGGCACAGGCCCCGGTGTCCACCAGCTGGGCCGTTCCAAAACCGGTATTGGTCATGTGATGATCGATGTTGATCACCACGGGAAGCGCCCCCAGGGCACCGGCGCGCTTCCCGGTACGTGCCAGATCGCCGCAGTCCAGCACCACCGCGGTGTCAAAACTTCCGGGAAGATCCACATACCCGACGATCCGGTTTACGGCCGGCAAAAACCGGTACACGGCAGGAATGGAGCTCTCATTATACCACAGCATGTTCTTGTTTAAGGTCTTTAATGCCAGGCCCAGGGCCACCAAAGATCCGATGGCGTCTCCGTCCGGATGGGTATGGGTCGCAACGAGTATCCGGCGGCTATTTTTGATCAGATCAACTATCGGATGCGGCATCTTCTGCGTCCAGGGACTCCAGGATCCGGTCGATACGAGCCCCGTAATCGAAGGATTGATCATAACAAAATAACAGCTCGGGCATGTAGCGCAGGCCCAGCTGCCGGGACAGCATCCGTTTGAGGAACCCCTTGGCCATCGCAAAGCCTTCGACGGCCTGCTCCCGGCTGGTGCGCTCCCCGGTCATGGTAAAGTAAATCCGGGCGATCCGAAGATCCGCTGTCATCTTCACACCGGTGATGGTCACCAGTTCCAGCCGGGGATCCTTGACCTCTTTGTACAGCAGCTCGGAAAGCACCTTTTGGATCTGGCCGCCCACTCTGTCGGATCGTGAAAAGGGTTTCATAGACTGATGATCTCCATATCGGTATCAATGATCTCGGCCAGCCCGAGGGTATCGACCAGATTAAACACCTTGTCGATCTTGGCATTGATCACCATGCGGCTGTTTCCGACCAAGGCAAATCCAATCTCGGCACGATGGTGCGCCTCATTGGTCCCCACTTCGGCCACCGAGATATTGAAGCTTTTCTGCATTTGGCCGACGATTGCCTTGACAATGCTGCGTTTGGCCTTGAGACTTCGGCAATCGTGAAGCCGGAAAATCACGCAACCCACGCCAACCACCATGGTTCACTCCTGCCGTCCTGAATTTGTCCTTGGATCTTGGATGTCGGGTATTGGGCCTTCATTTGAGTTCCGGCTTGATTTCCTCCATGACGAAGCACTCGATTTCGTCTTCAATTTTGATATCGTTGTAGTTTTCCACCCCGATACCGCACTCGTAACCGCTTTGGACCTCCTTGACGTCGTCTTTGAAACGCCGCAGGGATCCGATTCTGCCCTCATAGAGCACCACGCCCTCTCGCAGCAGCCGGACCCTCTGGTTGCGCTCCATCTTCCCGTCGGTGACATAGCAGCCCGCGATGGTCCCGATCCTTGGCACATGGAAAGTTTCACGCACCACGGCGCGGCCCAACACGTGCTCCACAAAGCTTGAGGCCATCATCCCGACAATGGCGTCCTTGACATCCTTGATGACGTTGTAAATCACGTTGTAATACCGGATATCGACGTTTTCCTCGGCGGCCATTTCCTGGACCTTGGTGTTGGGTCGGACGTTAAAGCCGATGATAATGGCATTGGACACCGTAGCCAAAGAGACATCGGATTCGATGATGGCTCCGGTAGCCGAGTGGATCACATTGATGTTGACCTCATCGTTTGACAGTTTGATCAGCGAATCGCGCAATGCCTCGATGGATCCGTGAACATCGGCCTTGAGGATCAGGTTCAGGTCCTTGATCTCGCCTTCCTTCATCTTTTCGAAAAGCCCTTCCAGGCTCAAGCGGCTGGTTTTGGCCAGGTCGACGGAGCGCTGTTTCTGAATCCGATGCAGACTGACTTGTTTGGCGCTTTTCTCATCGGCCAATGCCGCAAACTCGTCACCGGCCTGGGGCACTCCGGAAAGCCCGATGATCTCCACGGGAATCGACGGGCCGGCATCCTTGACGGTTTGACCCCGATCGTCAAGCAGGGCCCGCACCTTGCCATAATGGATCCCGCAAACCACGGGATCTCCGGTGTGCAGCGTTCCTTCCTGGACCAGCACGGTGGCCACGGGACCCCGGCCCGCATCGAGCTTGGCCTCGACCACATGGCCGGAGGCCAGTTTGTTGGGGTTGGCCTTGAGTTCCAAGACCTCGGACTGCAGCAGGATCATCTCCAGCAGCTCGTCGATTCCAGTGTTTTGTTTGGCCGAAACGCGAACAAAGATCGTGCTGCCGCCCCACTCTTCAGGAATCAGATCCACATCGGCCAACTGTCGGATGACGCGGTCCGGATCGGCATTGGCCTTGTCGATCTTGTTCACCGCCACGATGATGGGCACCTCGGAGGCCTTGGAGTGATTGATGGCCTCCAAGGTCTGAGGCATCACGCCGTCGTCGGCGGCCACCACCAGGATGACGATGTCCGTCGCATTGGCGCCGCGGGCGCGCATGGCCGAGAAGGCCGCGTGGCCGGGCGTGTCGAGGAAGGTGACCCGATGGCCGTCCTTCAGCCGCACCTGGTAGGCGCCGATGTGCTGGGTGA
>JBJKSK010000532.1:0-6288 GCA_046704125.1 Desulfobacterales bacterium
TGTTTTTGGTTATACTGCTTGACACCCGATAGTGTGGCCAAAGCACAATCGATGGCGTTAATCACCGACGGGAAGGCGGCCATGATGTTGCACAAGCGCGGCCCGAATGATCTCGTTGTGGGTGTGAAATCGTTCGATAGAATCGATCTTGCCGGCGTGGGATATGAGCTGCACGGCATTCTTCAGCTCGGCCAGCAAAATTGTGCGGAAAGCAGGCCCTATCCGCTGTTGTGTGTCTGCGCCATCAACGGATTCTGGGTCGGTGATTCTCCCTAAAAATGCTTCGACTATATTGCTTTGAACTTCGATGATTTGATTCGGTATGAGCATGTGAGCACTCTCATGCAGACGACGCACTGCTTTTTTGCTGGGCGCCTCGACCAAGCAAAACGCGACGTCTTTGGTCTCATCATACCAATAAGTCAATGCCCGGCAATTGAATTTGTGCTGGATTTTCAGGTCACGCTTATGCCCTTCGGCAACATCCAATGCTGTTAAACCGGGAATATAATGACGGTCCATGAAAATTGGCATGGGGTCTTCCTCACGATAATTAATCGACCCCGAACGATGAAAGAAATGGCGCATGGATGAATCTTCCACCGCATTCGCCAAGGCAGGTTTCGAAAGACCTCCTTGGACGCCGGGTTTAAATCTGAAAAACCCCGGCTGGACACCGGGGGGACTCGGGGATGTGCATTTGGATATTGATTCAAGAACCGTAAGATGCTGAGATATCAGTGTTTCAACAGAATGTTTCTTATGGTTACATCCTTCGGATTCCTTTGCATTTGAATAAGCAGCCCATCGAATCTTATCATACTTATAATTCTATCCACGTTGGTACTGATGTCAATGGACCGGCTTCAAAATATGAGGGTGGTTTAACGACCTGGAAAAATAGGGTTTGACAGTCAGATCAAAATGGTCCAGCCCCCCATGGGCTCAATTCCCGTGTACGGTTGTCAGCCTAAATATTTTTGGATGTCACTCTTGATTCAACCGTAAAGAGTCACAAAATAGCCCTGTGACACGGTATGGTCACCAACCTTGATGAACTCACTTCGATTGCTATTCGGTTTGTAAACCGAAAGAGGGATTGAATAAGAAGACCTTCCCGCGCTTTCCGCAGTCGATCCATTATTGGAAAAACGCTCTTGGCCCGAACATTTTCCTCTTTTTTGACGTAATCTTGCAACGTTTTCAGTAACTTGTCAATATAGAAATGGATGAGGATACCGGCGGTGAATCCTGCCACCGGCGAAAAACTGTTTATTCTCGGACGGCTCATTTCCCACGCGTGCATGAACGCTTTGTAGCATTTGTGTTTGAGCTGGGCCGGAAGCGCGATGGCATCGACAACTCGGCGCAGGTGATCCGAGGTGGGCAGGTAGGCGCTTAATTCCGGTCGCTGTCTGCAGAAATTGACCTCGGTTTGCATGATCGGACCCCCAGTGACCCGGTCAGCGGGTGAACGGCTTAGCGTCCGAGGAGTTGGGAAGGGGAATGATCTCAGCCATGGGTCAACTCGCCTTCCGAGGCGACATCCTCCAGGAGGCCAAGACCCGACACATAGGCGCTGCCTCCCTATGCGGTTGAACCAGCTTGGTGGCTGATGGAAGTTTTTCCATTACGACTTGTAGAGGATTGTCACGAAGGGGCGCGGTTTTTTTGTCCTGTAAAACAACGGGTATCGATGACCCTGTTTACCTGTTTTTTTAGGCTGGAGGGGTGAAATAGGGGGGTGAAATGGATTTTTCGGAACCCAAAAAGGGCTGCGATTTTCATCGCAACCCATTGTTTTTATTGGTGGCGTCCCCAAGGGGATTTGAACCCCTGTCGCCGGCGTGAAAGGCCGGTGTCCTGGACCGGGCTAGACGATGGGGACGCATCTGGTGGGCCGTGCGCGACTCGAACGCGCGACTCTCTGCTTAAAAGGCAGATACTCTACCGACTGAGTTAACGGCCCTCGAAAAATGGGTTAGTATTATCTTTACAATTTAATGTCAACCCATTTTTCAAGATCGAAAATGGTCGAGGCCGCCTCAGCGGAAAGTGCGATTCTTCAATCATATCCCAGGCAGAATATCAATCGAAAAATGCATCCCGACAAAAAAAGCCTGTCTTGCACGATCTCTTCGGGCATCACGCGGGAATTTCCGGGCGCGGGGAAAGACCATATTTCCAAACGCTCACAGCAGGGCCATGGCAACGGAAAAGGCCAGCATGAAGACAAGAAAGCCGCGGTCGCTTCGGGACATGGCGTTTGGCTTCGGCGTGCTTGTCTCGCAATAGCCCCGGGCGACCATGGCCAGGGTGTGTTGATCGGCCCGAAGAAAGGTTCGCCGCATCACGGGAGACAAGAGCCGCACGGTTCGGCGCACCGGGTTTTTCATTCTCTCCGAACCCCGGGTCCGTTGAGCCAGGGATGTCTCGGATACTTCGTTAAAAATGACGGGAAGAAACCGGATCAGCAGTCCGATCATGGTGGCCACTTTCCCTTCGTGGATTCCCGGCACCGGTTTGAGAACCCAGGCAACCGCCGAGCGGATTTTCGAAGACCGGGTGGTGGTCACAAAGACCATTGCCAGGACCACCACCAGCAACAGCCTCCAGCAGATCCTGCCCCCGTCGGCCAACCCCTGCAGAGTCAGAGAAACCCCGGATACGGTCACCACCGGTGTTCCGGGGGTAAACAGGCCCCGGGCCAACAGGACAAGCGCCAGCAGGATAAAGAAAAAGCGAAGCTCCCGGAGCATGGCCATCGGCGACAACCTGGCCGTAAAAATGGCGACCGCTGCTGCGATACTCAACCCTGCCAATGCCCAGTTAGAGGCGTTTTGGCCGGCCAGACTCAGGGCCGCCAGGGCCACCAGTTTCCCACGGGCGTCGATTTGGTGCAAACTCGTTACACCGGCACGGTATCCGATAGCGGTTAGTTGAGCCATGACTCCATTGCTTTTCCCATCCGCCAACTGCAGGGAGACCGAACTCCGAAGCGATCGACTTGGCCCATCAAGGCATCCGGAGACCCGCTTGACACCACCTGCCCCAGGCTCATGAGCACCAGCCGGCCGGCATGGGCGATAATCTTTTCCAGGTCGTGGGTGGCGATGACAAGGGTGCGCCCGCCCCGGTGAAGCGCCAGGATCTGGGAAAGCACCTGACAGGTGGCCGGATAGTCGAGATTGGAAAACGGCTCGTCAAAAACCACGATCTCAGGTTCCATGGCCAGCACCCCGGCAATGGCCAGCCGCCGTTTCTCGCCACCGGAAAGCAGATGCGGCGCCTGCCGGGCCAGATCAGTCAGATTCAGGGCGGCCAGGGCGGCGTTTACCCGGTTTTCAATTTCTTTTCTATCCAGACCGAGATTTTCCGGCCCGAAGGCCACGTCCTCGGCCACGGTCTCTCCGACAATCTGGCTGTCGGCGTCCTGAAAGACCATTCCCACCTTCCGACGCGCCCGGGCCGGATCCCGGGCCACCGACTCTCCGGCCACCCGGACCGTTCCCTGCTGGGCCAGCAGCAGCCCGTTGAGATGCCTCAACAGCGTGGTCTTCCCAGAACCGTTGGCACCGGCCACCACCACCAGTTCGCCGGCCTCGATGGTCAGGTCAATGTCCTGGATGCCGATAGCGCCGCCGGCAAATCGGTGGGTGAGGCCGCGGATTTCTATGATACTCATAGCGGCTGCCCGGGTTCGCCGGACACGGCATAGGATCCGCCTGCCTGGGCCAGAATCGGGCGCAGGGTCTTGGCCAGAGTCGCCGCGGCGGCGATCTTTAAGGCATCTCCGATCAGAAAGGGGTACATGCCAACGGCCAGGGCCTTTGCCGCCGGCATTCCGGTGACAACAGCCAGCCCCGTGACCCCCATGGCATACACCACCAAGGACCCGACCACGGTGGCGGCCACATCGCCGGCCATTTTTTGACCGAATCGCCGGGAGAGCGTGGAAACCAGCCAGACGGCGGGGATATAGCCCAACAGATAGCCTCCGGTGGGCCCGAAAATCCGGCCGATGCCGCCGGTGCCGCCTGCAAAAACGGGCAATCCCAGGGCGCCTGCCAGCAGGTAGACCCCGATGCTGGCCACGGCCCAGCGGCCAGGCAGCAGCAGCCCGGCAAGCAGCACAAACAGGTTCTGCAATACGATGGGCACCGGCCCGATGGGAATGGCGATAAATGCACCGGCCGCAATAAGGGCCGCAAAAAGCGAAGCGAATACCATCATACGCAGCGAATTGGATGGGTTCATGAATTCTCCGGGAAAAAATTAATGGAAGCAGTCCCCGTAGATCACCGACTGGAGCGTACCGTCGGGGCGCCGCAGGATCAAGGCCCCGGTAGGGTCGACATCGACGGCATGCCCTTCGAAGGTGTCATCGGCGGTAACGATTCGAGCGGGGCGGTCCAGAGTGACGGTCTTTGCCTTCCATTGGTCGATGAGGGTTTCCAGCCCCTGATGGTCCATGCGGTCTTGGAACCGATCCAGAAAATCGGCGAGCAGTTCGCGGCGGGAGATATCGTGCCCGATCAATCGCCGCACAGAGGTGGCCCGGGGTTCAACAGGCGTGGGGTCGTTGTTGACATTGATGCCGATCCCGACATTGACAAAAGACACCAGATCGGCTTCGGCTTCCATCTCGGAAAGCATTCCGGAAATTTTCCTGCCGTCCACCAGCACATCGTTTGGCCACTTGACCCGGGCATCGATGCCGCAGCAACCGGACAAGGTTTCGGCCAGGGTCAACGAAGCGGCGAAATTGATCAGTGAGCCGTTTGCCGCGGCCATCCTGGGCCTGAGCACCACGGTAAAGTAAAGGCCCCCGGTATCCGACTGCCACGGCCGCTGGAGCCGGCCCCGGCCCTGAATCTGACGATCGGCGATGACCACGGAAAAATGCGGTGCCCCGTTTCTGGCCATCTCCCGGGCGACGTTCATGGTCGAGGGAAGCTCAGGGAAAAAATGGACCCGATCCTCCCGGCCTGGAAACTCCCAGGGAAAAAGCAGATCCGGAGAACCGCTTAGCCGGTAGCCCTTTGGGGTGGATTCGATAGGGTATCCGATGTCCTGGAGTTTCTGGATGTGTTTCCAGATGGTGACCCTGGAGACGCCCAGCATGGAGCTCAAGGCCTCTCCGGAGACCACACCGCCTTCTTTTCGCAGCGTATCGAGAATTTTCCCCTTCACCGGTTTCCCCTGAAAGATTTTTTCGTTAACCGCTTGAAGCTGACTGGTTAACGGAAACCAAAGACCGTGTCAAGGAGATTTTCCGGCTTAAAGGGCCTCTACCCGCTTAGCCGGCGATCACCCGGTTTTTAATCGTGCCGATGCCCTCGATGGCGCACTCCACCACGTCTCCGGCCGACAGGGCAACGGGAGGCTCGCGGAAAAACCCCACTCCAGCCGGCGTGCCGGTGGCCACGACGTCGCCTGGCAACAGCGTGATGTCTTGGCTGATATCCGCTATGATGGTCGGGATGTCAAAAATCATGTCTGCGGTGCTGCCTTCCTGCATCAGCTGACCGTTGACCCGGGTCGTGAGTTTCAGATTTTTGATATCGGAGATCTCATCGGGGGTCACCAGGGCCGGCCCCAATGGGGCAAAGGTGTCGAAGGACTTTCCCCGGAACCACTGGGAATCCCTGAACTGGGCCTCCCGCCCCGAGACGTCATTCATTACGGTAAAGCCGGCGATATAGGTCATCGCATCGGCTGGCGCCACCCGTTTGGCCTCCCGGCCGATGATCACAGCCAGCTCCACTTCCCAATCGATTTTGCCCGTGCTTATCGGAAGCTCGATGGGATCTTCCGGGCCGTTTAGGGTGTTGGGGGTTTTGGCGAAAAGCAGTGGGTGGGCCGGGGTGTCAAAGCCGCCTTCCTTGGCATGCTCGGCGTAGTTTTTCCCCAGGCAGATGATTTTGGAGGGACACGCCACCGGGCTTCCCAGACGCACGGCCATGGCGCGGCCCGGGGCTTTAATGGAAGCTATTTTGGCCAGCCAGCCTTCTTTGAAATAGCGCTGCCCGATGTCTGGAATGTCGGGGAAAAGTTCCGTCAGATCCACTATTTTCCCGCCTCGCAGAAGACCGGGCCGTTCCTTTCCTTTTTCACCGAATCGAATCAGGTGCATGGTTTTCTCCCTTCTTTCATGCCGTCGGAAAAGCGTTTTTCACCATACCAGTTTATCTGCCGGCAAATCCCCCGGATGATCCGCACCTCTCTGGCCCGCAGGGGCAGCCTTGAGAAAAACTGACGCAGGTTGTTCATCCAGTAATCGGGGTT
>JBJKSK010000533.1:0-17280 GCA_046704125.1 Desulfobacterales bacterium
TGGTGAAGGCAAAACCGCCGCCGATGATCACCACATTCTTGCCTTCCAGTGTCGGCCAGGGGTAGCTGTTTCCGAGCGGTCCCCGGATACCCATGATATCGCCGACTTTCATGGCATGAAGATACGACGAGACCAGGCCGACTTTGTTGACGGTGAACTTGACAAAGCCCTTTTCCGTGGGAGAGGAGGCGATACCGATGGGAATTTCTCCCTTTCCGGTGACCGACAGCTCCGCGAACTGGCCGGGCCGGTAGGAGAATTTGGCTTCGTCTGGCTCGTTGAGAAAGACGAACTTGAAGGTCTTCAGGTTCCTATCTTCGGTCTCGGTGATGATCTCGGAGATGCGCACCGGATAGGGTAAATATGGATTTTGCACGTTCAATCTCCCCTTTTTGCGTCACGCGGCAGGCCGGTTGGTGGCAACTTGGGCGCCGTGGCGATTCATCTGTTCGCAGACTTTGCGGATGTCGATGTTGACCGGGCAGCTGCGGATGCACCGGCCGCAACCCACACACTGGATGCCGTTGCCGTACTTGTCCACGTAGTATTTGAGCTTGTGCATGAAGCGCTGGCGCACCCGATGCAGTTTGGTGCCCCGGGGATTGTGGCCCGAGCCGTGGTGGGTAAACAGCGGAAACATGCAGCTGTCCCAATTGCGGATCCGTGCGCCTTTCTTGCCGTGGACCTCGTCTTGAATATCAAAGCACCAGCAGGTGGGACAGACATAGGTACAGGTGCCGCAGTTGATGCAGGAAAAGGAGACATCTTCCCAGAAATCCGCGCCATAGAGATCCAAGGCGTTCAGATCGGCCAGATGATCGGTTTCAACGGTGGCGGTGACCCGCTTTTCGGCCTCTTGCTTCATCCCGGCCAGTACATCGGCATCGGCTTCGGTTTTCCATCCGGCGGCATCCATCAGCACCTGACCCTTTTCGGTAATCACCCGGGCCAGGAAATGATCCCCGGCATCGGCCAGCAGGACGTCCAGACCCGTTTCGTCATAAGGTCCGCAGCCGGCTGTCAGGCAAAAACAGGTGGAGCAGGGGCTGTCGCAGGCAAGCCCCACCAGGGTCGTGTTCTGGTAAGCATCGGCCCAGTAGGGATCCCGGTAATCGGGGGTTTCGAAGTTTCTCTGGACCAGGCGAAAAGCCGTCGCATCACAGGGCCGCATGCCGATGACGGCCCGGGGGATCTTGTCGCCTTCGGTCAGCTGCATCTGATGGTGGGCCGGATCCGATTCATCCAGGGTGAAATGAAACATTTCCCGGCTCTGGGGATAGACGATGCCTTTGGCCGAAAGGCGGGTGTTTTGCATCTGAAAATCGGGTGCCACGCCTTCGGCTAGTCGGGCAAATTCATGGTGGGTGTTTTCTTTTACCGGGCCGTAGAGGCAAAAGGCGGTCTTGAGGGCTTCGAGTCCGCTGGTCCAGTTTTCCTTGTCGATGTGGATGACCTTCATGGCATAGCCCTTTTTCTATTTGATGAAGTCCTGTGGATCGTTGGGCTTGTATGTATCAAGCGGCGGGCGTTGATCGGTGCTCATGCCAGCCTCCCATTCGAAAAGTTCCACGGTATCTTTTTCCAGTTTCTTGGTGAAGGTGCGTACCTTTATGCCCATGGGACAGGCCCGTTCGCAGGCGCCACAATCGGTGCAGCGTCCGGCGCAGTGATAGGCCCGAAGAAAGTGAAAGGTGCGCACATCCGAAGGATCCTGGCCCTTGCCGACCCACTGGGGGCGTGATTCATCCACAAAGCAAGTCGGACAATAGCACAGAGGACACGCGTTTCGGCATGCATAGCAGCGGATGCACGGAGCCAAAAGCTTCTCGAAGTAGTCCCATTTTTCCTCGACGGCCATCTGTTCGATTTTTTGAACCGATGCCCACCGGTCAACGCCGGTTTGCTCCGCCACGGGTTCAGCCACCATCTCGTCAAAGATCACCGGATTGCGGTGAACACAGGTGCGGCAGTTGTCCTGAAGCACGTCGGCTTTCGGGTGGGTCTCGTCAAAGCCCTGGCCCTGCACCCGGATGGTGTCGCCTTGCTGGGTGACTTCAAGGACTTCCCCGGGGGCGTTTTCCGTGATGAGATGCCGGTCGATCATCCCCTGGCAGGGGACTCCGATGATGACCAGTTGGCTACGCTCGATCTTGTTTTCGATGATGTGGGTGACGATGTTTCGGCTGTCGCAGCCCTTGGCCGCAATGGCGATCCGTTCCTTGCGGTCGGTAAGGTAATTGGCCAGGTTGATGCCGCAATTGCTGTCCCACACCAATTGGTCGACGTCGGATGCCTGTTTGACGAAACACGGCTCGTTCATCATGGGCAGCGTTCCTTTGCGGAACCCGACGACCATGTCCACTTGGCCGGCTTCCAGGAGCCGTTTGGCGATTTCTCTGATTTTGTGTGTGTATTCCTGCATGTTAAGCAACCTTGGCCTTGTGTTTGACGAAGTGTTGATTGGGCCCCAATGCCTTGATGGCGGCACTGACTTTATTGACCACATCTACAAATTTGGTGGATTCAGCCGATGAGATCCACGAAAACTGAAGGCGGCCGGGCTCGATGCCCATATGTTCCATCAGGTTGTTGAACAGGGCGAATTTCCGACGGGCATAGTAATTACCTTCCAGGTAATGGCAGTCGCCCGGATGTCAGCCGGATACCCATACCCCGTCGGCGCCCTCCCTGAGGGCGGCCAGAAAGAATTTCGGGCTCATGCGCCCGGTGCAAGGAATGCGGATAACCCGGATGTTGGGGGGGTACTCCAGACGGCCCACTCCGGCCAGATCCGCGGCGCCGTAGCTGCACCAGTTGCAGAGAAAACTGACGATTTTCGGTTCCCATTCAGCCATGGTTGCGTCTCCTTATGATGACAAGTGGTTGCGCCGCTGGCAGCAGCCGGCAGCCCACAATTATACCGCTTCGTTGAGCGAATAGATCTGAGCAAAAATCTGGTCGTTGTCAAAGCCCTTGAGGCGGATGGCCCCTGATCGGCAGGAAGCGACACAGAGTCCGCAGCCCTTGCACAACACCGGGTTGATTTGCGCCTTGCCCGGAAAAAAGCGGGCGTCTTTGGCGATAAACGACGGCGCCGAGTAGGGGCAAATGGATACGCAGACCCCGCAGCTGCTGCAAATCGCCGGATCGGTGGCGGCCACCGTGCCGCTGGTGTGAATCGTCTGCCGGGCCAGCAGGGTCACGGCCCGGGAGGCCGCCGCCCGGGCCTGGGCGATGGATTCGTCGATGGGCTTGGGGTAGTGGGCCAGCCCGCAGAGAAAGACACCGTCGGTGGCAAATTCCGAGGGGCCAAGCTTGGCGTGACGTTCCACGTAAAAGCCGTCGGCGTTTACCGGCACCTTGAAGCACTGCGCCAGAGACTCGTCCTGGTTGGGGATTACCGCCGTGGCCAGCGTGACGATGTCCGCGGCGATTTCCAGCTTCCGGCCCAAAATCGGGTCGGTTACCCGTACCGTGACGGCGTCGGCTCCCGGGTTGACCTCTGGTTTGTGCTTCAGGTCATAACGGATGAAAATCACCCCGGCCTTGCGCGCCTGCTTGTATAGCAGCTCACGTTCGCCGTAAGTCCGGATGTCACGGTACAGCACATAGACGGCCATATCGGGGTTTAGCGCCTTGAGCTCCAGGGCGCTGTCCACGCTGTGAGTGCAGCATACGCGTGAACAATAGGGCCGGTCCGGTTCCCGGGATCCGACACACTGGATAAAGACCGCCGTCCGGACTTGAGTCAGACCCGGCTCTTTTCCGATGAGCCGGGCGTCAAGCTCCAGGCTGGTAAAGATCCGATCATCGGTTCCGTAGGCGTATTCGGTCGGTTTATAGGGTCTTGCCCCGGTGGCCATCACGGTGACACCGTGTTCGAGCACCTTCTGGGTGTTGCCGGTGGCCAGGGTGGTCTTGAAGTTGCCGACAAAACCGTCCACCCCGGCAATGGTGGTATTCAAGTGCATGTGGATCTTGGAGTCGCTTTCCACCGCGGCGATCAGTTCGGCCAGTTTTTCCTGGATAAGATCGCCCTTGGGGGTCTTGAAAAGATGGCGGGCCTGTCCGCCCAGGTGGTCGTCCCGTTCCACGATATGGGCCTCATAGCCTTGGCTGGAAAGGCTTTGAGCGGCGATGAGTCCCGAGATGCCCCCTCCGATGACCAGTGCCGACGGGTTTACGGCCAGTTCGGCTTCGGGCAGCGGTTCCATGAGCGCCACCTTGGATACGGCCATGCGCACCAGGTCTTTGGCCTTTTGTGTGGCCGCCTCCGGATTGTTCTTGTGCACCCAGGAATCCTGGTTGCGGATGTTGGCCATCTCGAACAGATATTTGTTGAGTCCCGCGTTGACCAAAGTCTCCTGGAACAGCGGCTCATGGGTTTTGGGGGTGCAGGCGGCCACGACGATGCGGTTGAGTCCCTTGTCCTTGATCAACTGGACCAGGTTGTCTTGGGTGTCCTGGCTGCAGGAATACATGTTGTCCGTGGCAAACTCCACATAGGGCAGCCCGGCGGCATATTGGGCGACGCCGGGCACGTCCACCACGCCGGCGATGTTGATGCCGCAGCGGCAGATAAACACCCCGATGCGCGGTCTTTCGTTAGTGACGTTGACCTCGGGGACCACCTCGGGGGTGCGGGTCAGGGTGTTTCTGGCGCTTGTCAGTATTTCACCGGCGGCTGATGCGGCCGCGCTGGCGTCGATGACCGCCTGCGGGATGTCCTTGGGACCCTGGAAGGCACCGCAGACAAATATTCCCGGCCGGGATGTGGCCACCGGCTGGAAGGTATCGGTGGCGCAAAAACGGTTCGAGTTGACATCGATGCCGAGCTGTTTGGCCAAAGCCAGGGTGTGCTCGGAGACCTGCAGGCCGACCGACAACACGATCATGTCAAAGATCTCGGTGACGGCCTGGCCGCTTTCCGTGACGTAGCGCACCTCCAGATCGTCGGTTCCGGGCACCGAGGTGATGGAATGGACCCGGGAGCGCAAAAAGCGCACGCCGTGCTTGTCTCTGGCATCGTTGTAATACCGCTCGAAATCCTTGCCGTGGGTGCGCATGTCCATGAAAAAGACCGCACAGTCCATGTCTTTTCCGGCATGCTCCTTGGCGATGGCCGCCTCCTTGATGGCGTACATGCAACATACCGAGGAACAGTAGGGGTTGTCGCAGCGGTTCAAGTCCCTGGAGCCGACGCACTGAAACCAGGCGATTTTGGCCGGTTCCTTGTAGTCCGACGGGCGCACCAGGTGGCCCATGTTTGGTCCCGAGGCCGACAAAATCCGCTCGAATTCCATGGAGGTGACCACGTTTGGCAGTTTGTGATACTGGTAGGAATCGAAACGGGAGGGATCAAAGGGGGTGAAGCCGGGGGACAACACCACGGATCCGACGTTTAGCGTGACGATCTGGTCGGTCTGGTCAAAATCGACCGCGCCGGTGGGACAAATTTTTTGGCATAGGCCGCATCTTTTTTTCTGCAGATAGATACAGTTGTCCGCATCGATGCAGTACTTCAGAGGAACCGCCTGAGGGTAGCGCACATAAATCGCTTTTCGATGGGCTAAACCCATATTATAATCATCCGCCACTTTTTTCGGGCATTTTTGCGAACAGGCGCCACAGGCGATGCATTTGCTTTCGTCCACATAGCGGGGATGCTGCACGATTTCGACCCGGAAATGGCCTGCATTTCCCTGGATATCCTTGACTTCGCTGAGCGTGAGCAGCTCAATGTTCAGATGCCGGCCGACCTCGACCAGTTTGGGGGAGATAATTCACATGGCGCAGTCGTTGGTCGGAAAGGTCTTGTCCAGTTGGGACATGACCCCGCCGATGGACGGCCCTTTTTCCACCAGGTATACGTAATATCCTGAATCGGCTAGATCCAGCGCGGACTGCATTCCGGCAATCCCGCCACCCACAACCATTACCGATCCGATAACCTCGTTGGACATCGTTCTTCTCCTGTTTCAGCGGATGCAGGCGCTGTCGAAAAGTCCAGGCAGTTCCTGCTATATGCTTACAACATGTTTAGTGTTGAACTCGGTGTTTCCATTTCATGGAACAGTCCAGAAGAGACTCCCAATATATGCTCGGCATAGGGTTGTCAATAAGAAACCCGGGTCTACTCACACGAGATGGCCCAGAGACTTTCCCAAAGGCCATGGGCTATCCATGGTTGACTTTTTCCCGTAACTTTCCCGAACATTTAAAGGTCACGACCCGGCGGGGAGACAACATCATGTCCTGGCCAGTGGCGGGGTTTCGGCCCTTACGCTCCTTTTTTTCATGGACGCAAAATTTTCCAAAGCCGCTGACCAGAATGTCTTCTCCCGATTCGAGGGTGTTTTTCATGATTTCGAGAAGGGCTTCGACTGTAGCGGAACTCTTGTTTTTGGTATACCCGAGCTGGTTTTGAACCGAATCGACGATATTGGCCTTGGTTAGCGTCATAAAAAAATACTCCCTTATCTGTTTTGAGTACCCCCTGATAAAATTTTTTTCCAGCAACCCGGCACAGCAAGTTGCATAACTGGCACTGATATAAAATTCGAGCGAGTAATGCAATTAAATTATTCAGTTTTTAAAAAAAAGCATAGTTCGGTGTCTTTCCGGGGCGGGCCCCCGTAACCCTTTCCGCGCCAGTTGCGCCTGGCCCCAAAACCAGGATAAATCCGCATGGATGCCGGGATGTGGTGCCAGCGATGCGTGCGGTCAAAAAATATGTTGTTTTTTTTATCCGAGTCGTTTATATTGATAAACAACCTTTTAGCCCAATTGTATTTCTATGATGACGATATCTTTTGAAGCGATTTTGCAAAGGGTTTTCGAGGCCACCGGACTTGAGTCCCAAAACGACCTGGCCAGGGCTCTCGGGGTCAATCGGTCGGCGATTACTCAGGCTCGGAAAAAGGGGACGATTCCGGAAAAGTGGCTGCTCAAACTCTACCGGCATTTTGGATTGAATCCGGACTGGGTGGCCACGGGAACCGGTCCGGTGTTTGCCGGACCATCGGAGCGTGAGGAAACGGTCTTTTGTCATGTCCCCAAGGTCTCGGCCCGATTGTCGGCTGGCGGTGGTTCTTTCGAGGTGGGCGCAACCATTCTAGGATACTGCGCTTTTGACCAAGACTGGCTCCGCCGCAAGGGAGAGGCCAAGAAGATGGTATTGATGGACATTTTCGGCAACAGCATGGAGCCGGAACTCAAAGCGGGAGACACGGTGCTCGTTGACCAGTCTCAGACCGACATTCTGTCCGGGGCCATCTACGCCGTGGGAGTGGAGGATACCATCATGGTCAAGCGCCTGGAAAAGCACCCCAACCGGATCGCCCTGCTTAGCGATAACCGCGACTACAGCCCGATATACATTGACAAGGACCAGGCGCAAGGCATGCGCATCATCGGAAAGGTAATCTGGATCGGCAGGGAATTGCGGTAGTTCTTTTTTTATTGGAAATGTTTATAAAAATAAACTTAATGTTGTATTAAATTTTATACTTGACTTGAAGGGTATCCGGAAGATAGTGTTAAAACCACTATATTTTGTATTTACTTTTTTAAAAAAATACTATAAATTGTGTAAAACGGGTTTTGCAACGAAAGGATAAACGATGAGACCAAAACGGATCCGATTCTACCTGGTGGGTATCTTATGGGTCGTGGGGTTGTTGACAGCCGGCAGTGATTCCGCTTGGATGCCTTGGCCGAATTTAGCTGGTTTGGCCCTTTTTTACATAACCTCCCGGGCGCTTTCCGGCAATAAGGTCTTCGGCCCGTCGCGGTGCCGGAGCGCTTGCGAGCCGCCCAGAAAAAACAAAACGCTGCGATGGGGCCTTCGCCAAGAAAGCCGACTGCGGTTTTCTTGACGACCGCTGGTTCAAGGCAGCGAGCGCATGCGCTTATATTCTACAGCGGGCAAAGCCTTGCCGATAAAGACGCAAAAAGCAAAACTGGTGGTCATCGCCGGAGCCACCGGGCTGGGAAAGACCGCTGCGGCCATTGAGCTGGCAGAGCACTTCGGGGCTGAGATCATCGGAGCCGACTCCATGCAGATTTACCGGTATATGGATATCGGTACGGCCAAGCCGACCGTTGAGGAGCGAGCCCGGGTGGCTCACCACCTGGTGGACATCGTGGATCCGGACCAGCCCTTCGATGCGGCGCGCTATGTCGACATGGGCCGTAAAATTCTGGATTCGCTTCATCGCCGCGATGTGCTTCCCCTGGTGGTCGGCGGCACCGGACTCTACATCAAGGCTCTGGTTCATGGCCTGTTTCAGATGCCGCCGACAAATCTCGAAACGCGGCGGCGACTCAAGGATCTGGCCCACAGCCAAGGCAGTCAGGCCATGCATCGGAAACTTGCCGAGTGCGACCCGGAGGCCGCGGCCCGGATTCATGCAAATGATGTCTTTAGGATCGTGCGCGCCTTGGAGGTGTTTGCCGCTACCGGAAAACCGCTGTCGAGGCTGCACCGGCAACACCGTTTTGGTGAGGCCCCTTATGATGTGCTCAAGATCGCCCTGAACATGGACCGCGAGACTCTGTACCATCGGATCGATACCCGGGTGGAGGCCATGGTCGCCCAGGGGTTGATCGAGGAGGTGCACCAGCTGCTGGCCCGAGGCTATACCGGGCAGCTGAGATCCATGCAGTCTTTGGGCTATCGGCAGATACTGGATCATATCCAGGGGCGCTTGACCCGGCCCGAAGCGATTTCACAGATCAAAAGAGATACCCGCCGGTACGCCAAACGCCAGATGACCTGGCTGCGGGCAGATCCGGAGTTTGTCTGGGTGGAACCGGTTTCTCAAGACCGCCTCGTCGGTCTGGTGACCGATTTTCTGAAGGCGGCTAAACCCGCCACCCAAGTGCCTTG
This sequence comes from Desulfobacterales bacterium, assembly GCA_046704125.1. GTDB lineage: Bacteria > Desulfobacterota > Desulfobacteria > Desulfobacterales > JBJKSK01 > JBJKSK01. The sequence continues at coordinate 8,891 of JBJKSK010000533.1, forward strand.
AGTGCATAAACGGGATAGGAGCGGGCCCGCCCCCGCCCCGTTTTATCCCTGCCATAGTTCATCCCTCCAAACCTTTTAGCCGTAGCAGAAACTCGCACAACAGCCGCACCCCGAATCCGGTTGCCCCCGGGGGGCCATACGGGGTGGCCTTCTGGGTAAAGGAGGGCCCGGCGATATCGATGTGTGCCCAGGGGGTTTCCCCCACGAATTCTGAAAGAAACAACGCCGCGGTGATCGCTCCTCCCCATTTTGAGCTGCTCATGTTCCGGATATCGGCGATCTCGCTTTTGATCAGCTCCCGGTAGTCTTCGGGAAGCGGCATGCGCCAACATCGTTCGTGGGTTTGATTGCCGGCGGCCACCAGGGTTTCGGCCAGCCGGTCGTTTCTGGAAAACACCCCGGCAATCTTTTCGCCCAAGGCCACCACGCAGGCTCCGGTCAAGGTGGCCAGGTCGATGAGCAGATCGGGCTGGTGCTTGCCGATTACCCAGGAGATGGCATCAGCTAGGATCAAACGGCCCTCGGCATCGGTGTTTCCGATTTCAACGGTTTTCGCGGAAACGCTTTGGACGATATCTCCCGGCCGGGTGGCGGTTCCAGAGGGCATGTTTTCCACCAGGGGAAGGGCGGCCACCAGGTTCACGGGAAACTTGAGGCGTGCGGCGGCAATCATCGTGGCGGCCACCACGGCGGCACCGGCCATGTCGATTTTCATTGCCTCGATGGAATCGCTGCGCTTTAGATTGAGGCCTCCGGAATCGAAGGTGACTCCTTTTCCCACCAGGGCAATGGTTTTTGCAGCATTGGATCCCCTATGGGAGAAAACTACCATGGCCGGCTTGTTGGCGCTTCCGGTCGAAACGGCCAGCAGCGCGCCAAATCCCAGGGCTTTTAGCTCATGTTCGTCCATGACCTGAACGGAAAGACCGGCGTCTCGCCCGGCATTTGCCAGTTCGGCGGCAAGCGGTTCGGGCCGTTTGTCGTTGGACGGGGTGTCGACCCACTGCCGGGCCATCAACGAGGCCTGGCAGATCGTTTCAACCCGGTTTGCAAAACCTTGACCCACCATAACCTCGCTGGGTTTGGCCACCAAGTGGATTTCGGAAAGCACCTGGTGCTCTTTTTTCCCCTTGTAGCGATCGAAGCGGTGGTTGGCCAAAAGCGCCCCTTCCATCAGGGCGGGGAGAAGGGCGTCTATTTTGAGGCCTGACTTTGCCGCCGAGGGAACCACGAGCCAGACCCGGTCCAGATCGGCATCGATTACCCGTTTCACCGCCGCTGCGGCCATGGCGCGAAACGCTTCGGCGCCAAGCGTCTCTTTTTTCCCCAGCCCCATATACATGACCCGTTTCAGCCGGGTGCGGGGGATGTCGTAGAGGGTGAGCACGTCTCCTTTCCGGCCCTTGAACTCCTTGACGGCCAAGGCGCGCCGCTGCAGGCTCGAAACGCTTCGGTAGTGGATATCGGCGTCTTCACAAACGGGAATCACCAGGGTATCCAGAGGTTGCTTCAAGGCAAGGGGAGGCGATAGATGAAGTACCATGAGTTTCTCCTTGTCCGGGGTGTCCGGGATTATGGTTTTGGCAACATTTTTTGCGTCCTCCCCGTTTCCCCGGGGCAAATTTCAGGAGGCAATCAATCGTTTGAGGGCCGATATCGTCTCCCAGGAAAACCCGTCGGGTTGGCAGGGAAAAATGGCGTTGTTGGTAAAAACCGGATCCGATGCCAAATCGTAGCGAGACGCCGCTACGGCCTGGTCCCAGACCGCGGTGTGGGGAATGGGGCTGTAGTAGGCCAGTATCGGCGAGACGCCGGTTTCTTTGACCGCCACAATGGATGAAAACAGATCCTGGGCGTCCTGATGGGGAAGTCCGGCGAGCAGGTAGGCACCGATCTGCCGGGGGGAAAATCCGGCGGATTGAAGATGGCCGACGGCCCGTGAAAAATCTCCGGCGGCCACCTTGGCGTCAAGCCGTTTGCCGGGATAAGACGCAGCGGTTTCCAGCCCGAGGCGAATCGTCTCGAAACCGGCCCGTTGCATCAGTTTAGCGGTCTTTGCGGTGATGTGCCGGATGTGCAAGGCATTTGGGGTGTGGAAACGCAGCTTCATCTTGCTGTCGATGATTTTTTCCAGCATGGGGATGGCATGCTGCTCGGCATCGACTAACAGGGCATCGTCGTAAAAGGCAAAATCGATGACCCCAAACTGAGTGTGCCAATAGCGGATCTCCTCGACGACGGCCGCAGGATTCCGGCGCAGCCGGTGCGGGTTGAGAAAAGCCGATGCGCAGTATCGGCAGGAAAAGGGGCAGCCCCTGGAGGTCAGCAGCGGGACGTGGGCCAGTTTCCGTTTCAGATCCAGGGCGGGATAGGGGTAGGTATCCAGATTCTGCGGGTCGAAGCCAATTTTCCCGCCGGCGCCTGTAAAGAGTGCCACTTGATTCACGATGTCGGTTTCCCCGGCACCGGGCAGCACCCGGTCCGCGCCGGAGAAGGCCCGGGCATGCGCTTCGCACAAGGTGGCATAGATGCCACCCAGCCAGATGGGGGCCGAGAAGGCCTTTTTAAGGAATCCGATGGTTTCCCGGACCCCCGGGTACCAGTAGGTCATCATGGAGGTCACCAGGATCAGGTCCGGGGCTTCCAATGCGGAAAGATCTTCCTGAAACCACTCAGGGTAGATGCCGTAACGGGAATAGGTCCGGGGGATGGCTTGCAGTCCGGCGGGCTTGGCAATTTCTTGCTTCAGATAGGGCCCTCGGCCGGCCCGCTGCCGGGTCACCGGAGCCGCCTTGGGGTGAAATCGGTCCAGGCAGTCGATAAACGATACCCGGAAGCCGTGTCGGCGCAAGATGGCCCCAAGCCCCAGCAATCCGATGGGGCTTGCCCAGAAGTCGTAGGCGGCAAAGTCATGAATCCACGGGTTGACACAACGGATATGGGGCCGGTCGGATCTTACCAAAGCCGCGTTCAATCGTCTTCATCCGATGGAAAATACTGCATGGAGGTTTTTTTCAGCTCCCGGCGGCTAAACAGCAGGATATAGTCGCTTGCCCCGGCCTCGCGTGCGATTTTCTTTACCGTGGCCCGGCATCGCGGCTCGTCTGTGGCATGGATCATGGTATAGAGGTTGTAGGGCCATTTCTCGGTGGGATCGCGGCGATAACAGTGGGATACCTCGGCAAAGCCGGCCATGACGGCGCCGACCTCGTCCACCCGGCTTTCTTCCACGCGCCAGGCGGTCATGGCGTTTGCCTGAAAGCCGGTTTGCTGGTGGCGCAAGGTGGCGCCGAGCCGCCGCATAACGCCCTTTTCCTGTAATTGGCGCAACGTTTCCAGCAGGGTCTCCTCGGTGATCCCGATCTGTTGAGCGATTTCCAGATAAGGGCGCTCAGTGACCGGCAGGTCTCCCTGGATGGCGGCAATGATCTGTTTTTCGAGTTCCGATAGCATGGGCCGCAATGTAAAGGAGGTTCTCAGGCGATGTCAAGCCGTATCGGGCACTAACGGCTTGTGTACTCCGGAAACAGCCGGGCAATGGCTTCTGGAGAGGCCGCGCAGATTCCCCGCTCGGTGATAAACCCGGTAACCAGACGCGCCGGGGTCACGTCAAAGGCGAAATTGGCCGCCGGGCTGTCGGCGGGCGGCACCAGCACGGTGCGCATCACGGCTTCGTCCAGACCTTGAACCAGGCGCACCTCGTCGGGGTGACGCAACTCTATGGGAATTCCGGTGACCCCGTGTGAAACCTGCCAGTCGAAGCTGGTCGACGGAAGGGCGACATAGAAGGGAATGCCGTTGTCCCTGGCGGCTAGCGCCTTGAGATAAGTGCCGATCTTGTTGGCCACATCCCCCGTATACGTGGTCCGATCCGTACCGACGATGACCATGTCCACCATCTGGTGCTGCATCAAATGTCCCCCGGCATTGTCGGTGATTACCGTATGGGCCACCCCGGCCTGTCCCAGCTCCCATGCCGTCAAACGCGAGCCCTGGTTCAGCGGCCGGGTTTCATCGACCCAGACATGGATGTCGATGCCGCGCTGGCGGGCCACATAGATGGGGGCTGTGGCGGTGCCATACTCGACACAGGCCAGCCATCCGGCATTGCAGTGGGTCAATACGTTAACCGTCCGCCCGCCCTTGTCGCGGGAAATGGCCTCTATGAGGGAGACGCCGTTCTCGCCGATTCGCCGGCAGTTTTCCACTTCCTGTTCGGTGATGCGATCTGCCTGCAGGCGTGCCGCTGTGACCCGATTTTCGGGGGTTTCAATGGCCAGCAGGTTGGACAGGATCGTATCGACGGCCCAGGCCAGGTTGACCGCCGTGGGCCGGGCCGCCTTGATCCGGCCACACGCGTTGATCAGATAGCTTTCCGGCGCCGGATCAAGCCTGGCGGCACCGGCGGCCAGAACCACGGCATAAGCCGCAGTCACCCCGATAAGCGGGGCTCCCCGGACAGCCATGTCCCGGATGGCGGAAATGGCATCGTCCACGGATTCGAGGGTGAGCACCTCGAACCGGTGGGGCAGCTGCCGCTGGTCGATAATCTGGATTTTTTCCGTTTCCGGTTCCACCCAGATGGGCCGCATCGGTTTTTTCATTTTTCCCGTCACTCCATCACTAACGTTTAGAGTCCATCCGTTTCTTTTCGGGTTTCCTTGCGCCTGTGGCATCGGAAATTCCAATCTCTGCGGCAATTTCCCGGACCCGGGCCATGGTCCGGGTCACATCCAGTGTTTTCCATCGTCCACGCTGCATGAGGACCTGGCCGGCTACCATGGTCAAAACTACGTCGGCCCCTTTTGCGGCGTAAACCAGCTGGGATTCAGGGTGATACATCGGGGTAAGATGCGGACAGTCGGTGTCGATGACGATCAGATCGGCCTGTTTGCCAGGTTCCAGCGAACCGGTGACATCTCCCAGCCCCAGGGCCCGGGCACCGTCTATGGTGGCCATTTTCAGCGCCGTGGCCGCATCGATGGCCGTGGGGTCTGCCGCGGCCACCTTGTGAAGCTTGGCGGCCATGTCGATGGCGCCAAAAAGGTCCAGATCGTTGTTGCTCGCGCAGCCGTCGGTGCCAAGCCCCACACAGATGCCCGCTTCCAGCATCGCCGGGACCGGTGCGATGCCCGAGGCTAGCTTCATGTTGCTTTCCGGGTTATGGGAAACCTTCACTTCGAAGGCGGCCAACAGTTCGATGTCCTTGGCGCTGAGCACCACGGCGTGACAGGCCAAAAGCCGCGGGGAAAGCAGGCCCAGATCGGCCAGGTGGGCCACGGGGGTCTTGCCGTAGCGGTTTTTCATTTCGGCGACTTCCGCAGGGGTCTCGGACGCATGGATCACCAGGGGAACCCCGTGGGCCAGGGAGATGGCCTCGGCTTTCCTGAGCCACTGCGGGGCACAAAGATACGGGGAATGGGGTTCTACGGCCACTGTCACCAGCGGGTCGCCCTTCCATCGGGCGATAAGCGATTCGGTAAAGGCAAGGCCTTCGGCGATGGGCCCGTAGTGAGGAGATGGAAAGTCAAAGAGCACTTCGCCAACGACCGCACGCATCCCGGAAGCCTTTGCCGCATCGGCCACGGCGTCTTCGAACAGGTACATGTCGCAAAAACAGGTGGTTCCCGAGCGGATCATTTCCGCGCAGGCCAGCAGAGCCCCGGCATGAACCTTTTCCCGGTCGAGTCTGGCTTCGGCGGGAAAGATGTGATCGTTTAGCCATCTCATCAGGGGAAGATCGTCAGCCATGCCCCGAAACAGTGTCATGGCCGCATGGGTGTGGGTATTGACCAGTCCGGGCATCAGGATGCCGCCTCTGGCATCGATGCGCTGGGCGATGTGCCAGGTCGTAAAATCGGTTGCCGGTCCCACAGCGGCGATTCGCGAGCCGGTGACAGCCACCGCGCCATCGGAAAACCGGGTGCCGGCCGCATCCATGGTCAAAACAAAGGCGTTGGTAACCAGACTATCGGCTTTGGGCATCTGGGTTTCTCACGATGTTGCGGATCAAGACTGCAAGCTTGGGGCAGGCGGCCCGGGCCATGTCGATGATATCATTTTCGGTGGCCGGCGCCGGGGCTTCAGGATCATGCACGTTGGTGATGGTGGACAGGCCCAGCACACGCATGCCGCCGTGTACGGCAACGATGACCTCCTGGATCGTGGAAAAGCCGACGGCCTGAGCGCCGATGGCTCTCAGATACCGGATTTCGGCCGGCGTTTCCAGAGACGGCCCCTTGAGTCCGACATAAACGCCGCCGCGGGCGGCGACGCCGGCGGCGGCGGCTTCATGCAGGGCAAGCTGGACCAGCTTCGGGTCATAGACCCGGCCCATGTCGGGAAACCGCGGCCCCCAGTCTTTTTCATTGGGACCCACCAGTGGATTTTCTCCGGTCAGGTTGATATGATCGGCGATCACCATCAGATCCCCCGGAGAAAACGCCGGATCGAGTCCTCCGGCGGCGTTGGTGACAATCAGCAGCTCTACCCCCAGGGCCTGCATCACCCGGATGGGAAAGCTCACTTGCCTTGGGCTGTAGCCTTCATACAGGTGAAACCGCCCTTGCATGACCACCATGGGGCAAGCTTCCAAGGAGCCAAACAGCAGCCGGCCAGGGTGGCTTTCCACCGTTGAAACCGAAAAGTGGGGAAGCTCATCGTAGTCAAAGGATTTGGCGACATCCAGAGCCGCGACGCTTTCGGAAAGCCCCGTACCGGTCAGCAATCCGATGCGCGGCAGACTCTGGATACGGGATTTTATAAAATCCGTGGCTTGTTCCACCTGCATTCGGTAGGTTGTCATAACTCCCCCTTACCATTTAGGATTTACCTTTTTCTCCTTATAATTGAGTTGGCGCCCGGCGTCAAGCGGCGACGTGGGACGTGCAGGGCGCCTGGCTACGCAAAAAGGCTATCATATCATTGACATTTGAGCCACGTTGTGAAAAAGTCCTCCACGGATTATTTGGTTCTCTTGAATTTTACCGATCGGATGCAATTCGTGATGGAGAAAAAAAGATGACGCAAGACAGACACCCGGAACACCCAGAAATCACCCCGGAGATGTGGGACAAGATTGATGCCATTATTTCGGCCAATTGTGCCATTGCGGGTTCCATGATCCCCGTTTTGAGGGAGTGTCAGGATATCGTCGGGTATCTTCCCGTAGAACTTTTGGATTACATCAGCCTGGGGCTGAATCTGCCTCGCAGTGAGGTGTTTGGCGTAGCGACGTTTTACTCGCTCTTTTCCATGACTCCCAAGGGGCGTCACACCATTAAACTATGCCTGGGTACGGCCTGTTACGTCAAGGGGGTCAAGGATATTTTGAGCCGCCTCGGCAGCGGGTTAAAACTTGAGGATGGCAAAACCACCGAAGATAGGCGGTTTTCCCTGAAGGTGGTCCGCTGCCTGGGCGCCTGCGGATTGGCTCCGGCTATGGTGGTGGATCAGGATACTCACAGGGGCATGCGCCCCGATACCGTGCTTGGTGTTTTGGACCAATACAAATAGGCGGGTAGAGACACCCCATGAAGATTTCTGAAATTCGGGATATTCTCAAGGCCACTGTGCTTGTCGGAGAGGATAAACTCGATCAATCGATGGTAGCCTGTGGTGCGGCCGATTTGATGGAAGACGTGCTGGCCGCCGTCGCCAAGGGGGCGGTGCTGCTCACCGGCGTGACCAACGAAAAGGCGCTGAGAACGGCCAAGGTGGCTGGTGTCGGGGCCATTGTCTTTGTGCGGGGGAAAAAGCCGGCTGAAAACATTGTGGAAATGGCCAGAGCAGACAACATGCCGGTGTTGCTCACCCAGTATTCTTTGTTTGTGGCCTGTGGCAGGCTCTATATGAATGGACTCAGAGGGCTCGACGGTTCCTGGTAGGATCGGAGGAGATAAACGATGGCGAAATTGACGTTGCAGGATCTCAACACCATTAAAGAAAAGCGCTCGCGAGACATCGCTGAATCTGGCCTCAACCGCCTGCTGGTTTGCGGCAGTACCGGCTGCCATGCCTCGGGCAGCATCAAAGTCAAGGACGCCTTGATCCAGGAAATCGAAAAGCAAGGTCTGGGGAAACGATGCGTGGTGGTGGAAACGGGCTGCAACGGATTTTGCGCCCAGGGGCCCATCCTGGTGGTTTATCCCGAAGGGGTTTTCTATCAGAAGCTTTCCGTGGACGACATTCCCGAACTGGTGGAACAACATTTTTTACAGGGCAAGTTGGTCGAGCGGCTCCAGTATGTCGATCCGGTGACCAAAACGCGAATCCCTCTGCAAAAGGACATTCCTTTTTTTGCCAATCAACAACCCCGGGCGCTTCGGAACAAGGGACTCGTCGACCCGGAGCGAATCGACGACTATATCGCCAGAAATGGCTATTTTGGA
>JBJKSK010000534.1:0-11768 GCA_046704125.1 Desulfobacterales bacterium
CCTCCACACAGGGCAATGCCCCACTGTCGGCACGAATCCTTGAGGTCGCAGACCACCTGCCGGATCTGGCCTGCGCAAACCCCGCAGGGAAACAGGAGCGTGGCAAGCAGCCACCGGGGTACAGCCCCCGTGGTGGCCACGTCGTTGGCATTGACCATCACGGCATAACGGCCGATGGCATCGTTGGCAAAGGTGATGGGATCGCTTTTAAGCACCAACACCTCTTCGGCGGCCACATCCACAGCGGCGGCATCTTCGCCCACACCGGGGCCAACCAGCACCGAGGCATCGGCTGCGTCAAAGGACTCAAGAAGCGTCTGAAGCAACTCGTTTGGCAGCTTGCCAGCCGACAAGGGAAGCGCCATGGCCACAATGGGCACGAGTTGGTCCAGATGGGCGATGCGAAAGTCGCCGTCGACATCTGGACCAACCGCGTTACCGTTGTCCAGAAATACCGTATGCGCACCGGCGGCCCGGCCCGCTTGCATGTCGAAGCCGAAATCCCCCACCACCACAGTCTCTGCGACCGACACCCCCAACTGCTTCACAGCCGCGAGAATCGGGGCCGGATCCGGTTTGGGGCAGATCGGATCATCGCGGGTGATGATGATATCAAAATCATCTTGAACCCTCCCGGAAAAATTTTCCAGGGCGCGCAGCACCGACCGACGGCCATTTCGGGTGATAATTCCGATCTTCAAGCCATGGGTGCGCAAGTATTCGATAAGCGCTTGAGCGCCGGCGTTTGGCATCGATGCGGCGGCAGCCGCCATTTCCTCGGCCTCGAGCACAGCCAGGGCCTGAGCCCGGTGGCTGGCGTCTGTCTCAGAGGCGATAAATTCCAGCACGGGCACGCCCGGCGGGCATCCGATGCGATGCCGGATCCCGTTAAAATTGATGGCCCCAGGCCGGGTAAGGGTTCCATCGAAATCGAACAGCACCGCCTTTAAACAGCAGGATATCCCCTTCATGTCCCCTCCTGATCCTGATTTATTTTGACTCCACATTACACCACCACTATGCTATATTTTAAATTATATAAATTATTCTAAATCAACTTATTTTTTTTGGTATTTTCCCTTGACATCCGCATGTAAATATATTTTTATCAATTGGGGTGGATAATTGTGGAGGTATAAAGGCGGCCATGTTCCGGGGAAGCTCTCAGCATACCATAGACACCAAGGGACGGATCATCATCCCGTCTCGTTTCCGCGATAAGATCCGCGAAGGCGGGGACAACGCCGTGATGGTATCTCGCATGGACCAGTGTCTGGTGGCCTACCCCTTGGACGAATGGGCCAAAATCGAGGACAAGATCCTGCATCTTTCCGAACGCAGCGAGTCCATGCGCCGGTTCCGCCGGGTCTTTGTCGGCGGCGCCTTCGAATGTCTCTGCGACAAGCAGGACCGGATCCTGATTCCACCGACGCTAAGACAGTATGCGGCCTTGGAAAAAGAGATCGTTCTAGTCGGCGTTCTAAACCATTTCGAAGTCTGGTCCAATGGCCGATGGGAGTTGGAAAATACCGGCTTGGACCAAGATCTGCAAAACGAAGCGTTCCGAAGCGAAATTGCTCAGCTGGGGCTTTGATGCCATGGTCTACTCCCATATTTCCGTCATGCCGGCAGAGGTCATGGATTATCTCGACTGCCGCCATGCCGGGATCTATGTCGATGCCACCCTGGGAGGAGCCGGCCATGCCCAAGCCATTCTCCACCGCATCGGTGCCCAAGGACGCCTCATCGGCATCGACCAGGATCCCGATGCCATCGCCTGTGCCCGGCAATCGCTTCTGCCCTTTGCCTCCCAGGTGAATCTGGTTCATGACAATTTTGTCCATTTGCCGCAAATTCTCGCTGGCATGGGGCTCATTGGAGTCGACGGCATCCTGGTGGATCTGGGCATCTCGCTGCACCACTTGAGGGGCAGCGGTCGGGGATTTAGTTTCCAGAACGACGAGCCGCTGGATATGCGAATGAATCCGGAAACGGGCATCCGGGCTGAACAACTGATCAACCAGGCCTCCGAAGCGCAACTGGCTGACATCCTGTACCGCTATGGGGAGGAACGATTTTCAAGGCGCATCGCACGGCACATCATCAAACACCGCCAGCAGGAGCCAATTGTCACCAGCGCACAGTTGGCCAGAATCATCAACGAGGCCATACCCAAAAGCAGGACGACTAAAATCCATCCGGCCACCCGTACCTTCCAGGCCCTGCGCATTGCTGTCAACCAAGAACTGCAGCGGCTTGAAACGTTCATGGAATCAGTGGCCACTTTGCTCAACCCCGGCGGTCGTCTCTGCGTGCTGGCTTTTCATTCCCTGGAGGACCGCATTGTCAAACAGCGCCTTCGGGCTCTGGAAAGGGGCTGCATCTGCCCACCGGATTTTCCGCATTGCACCTGTCATCGACAGCCGCTGATCAAAATCCTCACCCGAAAGGCCGTGCGGCCCACGGCCTCGGAGATTCAGGCCAATCCCATGGCCCGCAGCACCCGGCTTCGGGCCTGTGAACGGCTGGAGGAAAAAGCACGAGAATGAACCGAAAAACATCGCCACGAATCATGAGCCCGCAAATGATGGCAGCTTGTTTTTTCATCATGGCGCTGTTTTTTATCGAGATGCTCTGCTTTACCTGGGCCAGAGTCCAGTCGGTAAACATCGGTTACGAAATCACCGCGGCCAACCGCCGGCACGGACAATTGATCGCCACCCGAAACGAACTTAAAGTCGAACTGACCCGACTCAGGTCTCCGGAACGTATCGCCCGGATTGCTACCGAACGCCTCGGATTATTTTTCCCCGAACCCAGCCAGACCCTGGTGCTGCCATGAAACCCGATTCCAAGCGCGCCCTTCGGCGCCGGGCGATGGTGATCGGGGTCTGCTTTGCCCTGTTGCTGTCCATCATCGCCAGCCGGGTCATCTACCTGCAGGTGTTTTGCGAAAGCCGGCTGGCCCGAGCTGCTGCCGACCAGTATGAACGAAACGTCACGAGTTTTGGAAAACGGGGAAACATCTACGATTGCCACCATCGGGAGTTGGCCACCAGCATCGAGGGCGTCTCGGTAGCCGCCGATCCTTTCGATATCGCCGACAAACCGGCCACGGCAGGAAAACTGGCCAGGCTGCTGGATCTCCATGCCGGGGAACTGACCCGGCGCCTGGAGGTTCGACGCGCCTTTGTCTGGGTCAAACGGCTCATCACTCCCAAAGAGACTTTGGCGCTCAAGGCCTTGAATTTGCCCGGTATCGAGTTCCGCAACGAACCAAGCCGATTCTACCCCAACGGGTCTTTAGCCGCTCAGGTACTGGGTTTTACCGGCATCGACGGCCACGGTCTGGCGGGGCTCGAATATGCCTATGACGCCGTTCTTAGCGGCAAGGAGCAAAAACGCACGTTTCTCGCCGATGCCCTGGGGCGGCGTTTCGAGGCAAAAAGCATCGGCACCACCTCGGACAACGGCCATAATCTGATCTTGACCCTGGATCGCAATATCCAGTTTATCACCGAACGTGCCCTTTCCGAGGCCGTCGATACCTATAAGGCCAAATCGGGAATGGCCATCGTCATGGACCCCAAAAACGGTGATATCCTGGCGATGGCCAACGTGCCCCTGTTTAATCCGAACCGCTACGCCAGCTACGACAAGTCTCTTTGGCGCAACAGGACCATCACCGACGCGTTTGAACCCGGCTCCATGCTGAAGATTTTTTTGGTGTCCGCCGCCATCCAATCGGGGATGTGCACTCCGAACACCCTCTTTTTCTGCGAAGACGGCGCCTACCGAATCGGGCGATATGTGATCCATGACGACCAGCCCCACGGATGGCTGTCGCTTCAGCAAGTCGTGCAGGTGTCAAGCAACATCGGCGCCTTGAAAATCGGCCTGACCATCGGGGCGAAAGATCTGGGAACCACTTTGAATCGCTTCGGTTTCGGGGAAAAAACAGGCCTGGACAAGTTGCCGGAAACAAGCGGAATACTCACGCCGTATCAAACCTGGGCTCCGGTTCATGCCGCGAACATTGCCTTTGGACAGGGGATTTCAGTCTCTGCCCTGCAATTGATCACCGCCGTGGCGGCCATCGCCAACCATGGGCTGCTGATGACCCCCCGGCTGGTCCAAGAAATCACCGACGCCAACGGCCGGGTGATCCGCCGCATTGCCCCCCACCCGGTTCGTCAGGTCGTTTCCCCGGCCACCGCCGCCGCCGTCACCAGTATTCTCGAAACGGTCGTCGACCAAGGCGGAACAGGCACCCGTGCCGCAGTCCCGGGGTACCTGGTCTGCGGAAAGACCGGAACGGCCCAGGTGGCTTCCCCCACCGGCGGCTATGCACCGGGCAAATTCATCTCGTCATTTGTGGGATTTGCCCCTGCCAACAACCCGGCCGTGGTGATCCTGGTGGTTTTAAAAGAACCGAAAACAGCTCACTTCGGCGGCATCGTGAGTGCCCCGGCTTTCCGGCGCATCGCACGGGAAACCTTGCTCTATCTCAACATTCCCCCGACAGTTACCGGAAACCAGCTGATGGTTTCAAGAGGCGGAGAAGCCAGCGGATGAAGCTATCAGAATTAATCATGGACCTCGACAATACCGCTTCGGTCTCGGGCAGCAGAGATCCAAAAATCGAGAGCATCCATTATCGGGCCCAGGAACTCAGTCCCGGGGGGCTGTTTGTTGCCGTGCCCGGTCATCGAGTCGACGGCCACGACTACATCGACTGCGCCATCGCACAAGGCGCCTCGGCCATCGTCTGCCAAAAACCCGTGTCCTGCCCGGTACCCGTGGTCACAGTCACCAACAGCCGCTTGGCCCTGTCCCGAATAGCCGATCGGTTTTACGACAGCCCGTCTTTAAAGCTGGTGATCGTGGGCATCACAGGAACCAACGGCAAGACGACCACCGCCTATCTGGTGGAAAAAATCCTTTCCACCGCCGGTTTTCAAGTCGGAGTGATCGGCACGGTCAATTACCGTTTCGCAGGCCAGGTATTTCCAAATCCGGTGACGACTCCCGAATCGAGTGACTTGCAACAGATCCTGCACCGGATGTGGCGCGCAGGGGTCAGCCACGTGGTCATGGAGGTTTCCTCCCATGCCGTGGATCTGGGGCGCATCGAGTTGTGCCGCTTTGATGTCGGGGTCTTTACCAATTTGACCCAGGATCATCTGGATTACCACAAGAACATGCAGCACTACTGGAGCTGCAAACAACGCTTTTTCACCGATTTTCTGTTTGCCGGTCCCAAGGCCGACCGGGCCTCGGCGGTCATCAACGCCGCCAATGCCCATGGGAAAGAACTGATTCACACCCTTGAGCAGCTCGGCCGCGCCACCCTGACAATTTCCGTAGGCGTCTCGGGTAGCGAGGCCATTTATCCGGGTGATGTCCAAATTCAACTCGAAGGCGTCCACTGCACCATCACCACCCCCCGGGGCACGATGAGCGTCGCCTCGCCGCTGGCCGGAGCCTACAACCTGGAAAACATGCTGTGCGCCGCCGGCGTCGGAGCGGCTTTGAACATTTCCCCTGAAACCATCGGGGCAGGGATTTCCGCCCTGGAAGCCGTACCGGGACGACTGGAACGGGTATACGATAGCGCCGGGCGCTTTGTCTTTGTGGACTATGCCCACACCCCAGACGCCCTGGAAAATGTGTTGACCGCTCTGACCACCATGACCCACCGGCGTATGATTTGCGTGTTTGGCTGCGGGGGCGACCGGGACCCGGCCAAACGCCCCGAGATGGGTCGCATCGCCGCCACCTTGGCCGATGTTGCCGTGGTCACCTCGGACAATCCCCGCAGTGAATCGCCCGAGGCCATCATCGAGATGATTTTGCCCGGCATCCGTGCCGCGGGAGCGCCGGCCTTAAACCCGGCGGCCCCAGATCCGGAGAAGCGCGGTTTCCTTGTGGAGCCCGACCGGCGCCGAGCCATCGCCTTAGCCATCTCCCTGGCCCGGCCCGGGGATGTGGTCATTATCGCCGGAAAGGGACATGAAACCTATCAGATTCTCGCCGATCGGATCATTTCCTTTGACGACCGCATCGAAGCGGCCCGGACATTGGCTGAGGCAAACGGAGACGCCCATGAATGAGCTCTGGAAGGTTTCCGACATAGTGGCGGCCACCGGCGGGCAATGCCTCTGCGGGTCCATGGAAGAAATTTTTGACGGCATTGGCATCGACTCGCGCACCCTCGGCCAGAACGCTTTTTTTGTGGCCATCGTCGGTGCTGTGCACGACGGCCACCGGTTTACCACCGACGTAACGAGCCGGGGCATCCGGGGCGTCATGGTCCAGACCGACCGTCTGGCCATGGTTCCCATAGACATCTGGCGCCGCCAGCGCATCGTGTGCGTAGCCGTAGCCGACACCACCGCAGCGTTGGGTCAGCTGGCCTCCTTTCACCAGCAGCGCTGTCAGGTGTCGGCCATTGCCATCACCGGTTCGTCTGGAAAGACCACCACCCGGGCCTTGACCGCTTCGGTTCTCGGGCGACGGTTTGACACCCTGGCCACCGAAGGAAACTTGAACAACGAAATCGGATTGCCCCTGACCCTTTTGCGGCTCACCCCAAAGCACCAGTTCGCCGTGGTGGAATTGGGCATGAACCATCCCGGTGAAATCCGCCGATTAGCCGCCATCTGCCGTCCCCAAGTGGGATTGATCACCAATATCGGGCCGGCTCATCTGGAAGGGTTGGGCTCCATGGAGGCGGTCACCGAAGCCAAGGCAGAGCTCATCGAGCAGCTTTCTCCCGAGGCCACCGCGATTCTAAACGCCGATGATCCCAGAGTCCGGCAACTGGCCGACAGGCATCCGGGACCCGTTGTGTTTTTTGGCACCGGAAAAGACGCCCATGTGAAAGCCGCCGACCCCTTTCCCGAAGCGCGCGGCATCTCTTTTACATTAGCCTTCTCCGGCCAAAGCGCCCGGGTCCATCTGCCAGCCCCTGGCGGTTTCATGGTCTCCAATGCCTTGGCTGCTGCCGCTGTCGGCATCAGGCTGGATATTCCCATTGAAGAGATTGTCACCGCGCTTGAAGCCTTCGTGCCCGTCGGCCATCGGATGCGCATCGTGGATGCCGGCCGCATCCATATCGTTGATGATGCCTACAACGCCAATCCCACCTCGATGGCAGCGGCCATCTCGGCCTTGAAGGACCTCAAGGGCGACAGTCGGGCGGTACTGGTGGCCGGCGACATGAAAGAACTCGGGGCGGCGGCAACCGCTTTGCATGAACAGCTCGGTGCCCAGGTGGCCCACTTTGACCTGGATCGACTCTATGTCATCGGCTGCTTTGCCGAATCGGTCATCTCCGGTGCGGTGTCCAGCGGTTTTGACTCCCGACGGATCATGACCGGTTCCCAGAAAGAGGTCATCGAAGATCTGCAGCAGTGGCTTTGTCCGAACGACTGGGTGCTGGTCAAAGGCTCCCGGGCCATGGCCATGGAAACCGTGGTATCGGCCATCAAAACCTGGGCCGAAAAAAAACATTTTCCACATGACAACTACCGCGACAATGATTAGGATAGCCGGCTCAATGGAGGCGGGGATGGTCGAAAACCCAGTGGCCCTGGCTGCCCGGGAGAAAAGATTCTGCCCCGATCGGAAAACGTCAGGGACAGGCAACGATCATTTCGTGCCTAAACAGAAAAACAACCATTTTTCAGGGAAAACGACCATAGCCGATGCTCTATCACCTGCTTTATCCGCTGCACAAACAGATAACCGTGTTCAATGTGTTCCGGTACATCACGTTCCGGACCATCTATGCCGTTTTAACGGCCTTTCTCATCTCATTTCTGTTTGGCCCGTGGGCTATCCGCAAACTCACCGCGCTGCAGATCGGCCAATACATCCGGGAAGACGGGCCTCAGAGCCATCATCAAAAAGCCGGCACTCCCACCATGGGAGGCGTGCTGATCGCATTTACCATTACCGTCTCGGTTCTGTTGTGGACCAATCTGACCAGCCCCTTTATCTGGATTCTGCTGCTGGCGGTCATCGGCTACGGCGCCATCGGGTTTATGGACGACTACCTGATGCAAATCAAAAAACGCAGCAAAGGCCTCAGTGTCAAGGCAAAATTTATTCTCCAGAGTCTTCTGGCACTGGTCATCGGCACCCTGGTCTACCTGTGTCCCAACTTTTCCACCCAGGTTACAGTCCCGTTTTTCAAGAATCTGGCCCCGGACTTGGGCCCGGGCTATATTCTGTTTGCCGCTTTCGTTATTGTGGCCACCTCCAATGCCGTCAACCTCACCGATGGCCTCGACGGGCTGGCCATCGGACCGATGATCGTCGCCGCGGTCACCTACATGGTGTTTGCCTACGTGGCCGGAAATGTCAAAATGGCTGATTACCTGCAAATCCATTACGTTCCCGGTGCCGGCGAGATCACCATCTTTTGCGGCGCCATGGTGGGGGCCGGGCTTGGGTTTCTCAGGTTCAATACCTATCCGGCCCAGGTGTTTATGGGCGACGTGGGCTCGTTGTCGCTGGGGGCCATGCTGGGTACCGTGGCGGTCATCACCAAGCAAGAAATTGTGCTGGTGCTAGTGGGCGGTCTGTTTGTCATCGAAGCGCTTTCCGTGATCTTTCAGGTGGTTTTTTTCAAGGCCACCAACGGCCGGCGCATCTTCCGGATGGCACCCCTTCACCATCATTTCGAACTCAAAGGATGGCCCGAACCCAAGGTCATCGTCCGATTCTGGATCGTGGCCATCGCTTTGGCCCTGATATCCATGAGTACCCTCAAGCTGAGATAAAAAGGCTCTGTATCGATGACGCAACCCGCTCACAGCCCCTTGCCCCATCTGCCCAAAGCGGCCATGACCCTGTCGGGAAAAACCGCCCTAGTCGTGGGGCTGGGCCGATCGGGGCTCTCCGCGGCGTCTTTTCTAGTGGAAAAGGGAGCCATCGTGACCGTCACCGACACGGCTCCGGAAGCCACCCTGGGCGAAGTGCCCAGAATGCTTCGCCAGATCGGGGCGGACACGGAATTGGGCGGCCACAGCCCCGAGGTGTTTTCCCGGGCGGATCTGATCGTGATCAGCCCAGGCGTGCCCCACACCCTTTCCCCCATTGTTCAGGCGGCCCAGCGTTGTGCGGATGTTATTGGAGAAATTGAACTGGCCTGCCGCTTTGTGCAGACGCCCATGGTGGCCGTAACCGGAACCAATGGGAAAAGCACCGTGACCACCTTAATCGGAGACATGCTAAAGGCCTCTGGCAAACGCGTCTTTGTAGGAGGAAACATCGGCACGCCGCTTATCGATTATGTGCGTCAAGGCCAGATGGCCGATATCGCGGTCGTTGAGATCAGCAGCTTTCAGCTTGATACCGCCGTTTCGTTTCACCCGCAGGTAGCCGTAGTGCTAAACATCACCCCCGATCATTTGGATCGCTATCCGGACATGGCCGCCTATGCCCGGTCCAAGGAAAGCATCCTGAAGCATCTCGAGCCAGAAGACACCGCGGTGTTAAACGGAGCCGATGTTCTGGTAAGGGCCATGGCCGCTCAGACGCGGGCTAGCGTGCTGTTTTTCGCCGGCCGCCGGAGCCAAGAGGCCGGAGCTGCCGTTTCCGAGCTTGGCCTGAGCCTAAACCCCCAGCAGGGCCCACTGGAAATCGACTTGTCCGGATTTCGGCTCTGCGGCCGATTTAACCGGGAAAATGCGGCGGCTGCGGCCCTGGCCGCTTTTGCCGCCGGAGCCTGTGCAGAGGGCATCCAGCAGGCCTTAAACCATTACAACGGGTTGTCTCACCGAATGCAGCTCGTGGCCACCGTGGACGGTGTCCGCTATATCGACGATTCCAAGGCCACCAACATCGGTGCCGTACTGCAGGCCGTAAACAGTTTAACCGGGCCGCTGGTGCTGATTATGGGCGGCCGGTTCAAGGGAGGCGATTTGACTTCCCTAAAAGAGGCCATAAAGCGAAACGCCAAGGCCGTGGTGCTCATCGGAGAAGCCGCCGACTTGCTGCGATCTGCCTTGGGAACGAGCGTGCCCACCGTTATGGCCGCCAACATGGCCGAAGCGGTATCTTTGGCCGCCGGTTATGCCAAACCTGGAGATAAGGTGCTGTTATCCCCGGCCTGTTCCAGTTTCGACATGTATCGAAGTTACGCCGAACGCGGCGAGCAGTTTTGCCGTGCGGTCACCCATTTGCGCATCGAGGCATCATGAGCCCGGCCCGTCAGCGACAGAAATCTTCCTACGACCTCATTTTACTGTTTCCCGTGCTTTTTTTGCTGGGAATCGGCATCGTCATGGTCTATAGCGCCAGCTCCGCCTTGGCTCTAAAGAGCTTTGGATCCCAGTATTATTTCCTGAAACGCCAGGCGTTTTTTGCCGTCGCCGGCATCGGGGTCATGGTCGTATGCCGAAACATCCCCTACAAGATTTTTCGCCCCCTGGCCTACCCGCTGTTGGTCCTGGCGTTGGTTTTTCTCGTATTGCTGCTGGTTCCCCGGTTTGCCGTTTCCGCCGGTGGGGCCACCCGCTGGCTGAAACTGGGAATCGTGGCCTTTCAACCCTCGGAATTTGCCCGCCTGGCCCTCGTCGTCTTTCTGGCTTACTCCATGAGCAAAAAGGAAGAGCGGCTCGATGAATTTGCCATTGGATTTGTCCCCCACGTGGCGGTGCTGGCCATTATGGCCTCGCTAATCATCCTCGAACCGGATTTTGGCTCGGTGATCATCCTCGGATGCCTGACCTGGGTCCTGCTTTTTGTCGGCGGGGTGCGAACCCGCTACCTGTTAGGAGCATTGCTGCCCTTGGTTCCAGTCATCTACTGGTTGATGGTTTCGGCCCAGTACCGGCTGCGCCGCCTGCTGAGTTTTTTACACCCGTGGGCCCACCGATCCAATACCGGCTACCAGATCGTCAACTCCCTGATGGCTTTCGGCTCCGGCGGGCTATGGGGCACCGGCGTGGGAAAGGGCTATCAGAAACTGTTCTATCTGCCAGAGCCCCATACCGATTTTATATTTTCAGTCATCGGTGAAGAACTTGGCATGTTTTGGGTCCTGGGCATTTTGGTGCTCTTTGCCATCGTAATCTGGCGGGGCATCCTCATTGCCCGGCGCACTCCCGACACATTCGGCGCCCTGCTGGCCGTAGGACTGACCACGGCCATCGGCCTGGGGGCATGCATCAACATGGCCGTGGCTCTTGGGCTGCTGCCGACAAAGGGACTCACGCTTCCCTTTCTCAGCTATGGGGGATCGTCTCTGATGCTCAACCTGGCTTCCATCGGCATCCTGATGAACATCGGGGGATCACGATGACTTCACGCCCTGTGCGCATCATCATAGCCGGAGGCGGAACCGGCGGGCATCTGTTTCCAGGCATTGCCATCGCCGAGGCCTTTATGAGCTCGAATCCAGGCAACCGAGTCCTGTTTCTGGGCACCGATCGTCCCATTGAAAAACAGATCCTGGCCGACACCGCTTTTGCCCACCAAAGCATTCCGGCTCAAGGGCTCAAGGGCTACGGCCTGAGACGCCAAGTGACGGCCCTGCTCAAACTGCCCCTGGCGCTGGCACACGCCGCCCGGCACCTGAAAGCCTTCGACCCGGATCTCATCGTTGCCGTGGGCGGATACGTCTCAGGCCCCGTTACGCTGGCCGGACACCTGCTCGGCATCCCGATAGTCTGCCAGGAGCAAAACCGGATCCTGGGCGTCACCAACCGCTTCGTGGGCAAAATAGCCAATCGGGTGTATCTGTCCTTTGAGCCGGG
>JBJKSK010000535.1:0-2738 GCA_046704125.1 Desulfobacterales bacterium
TTGGATCTTTCCAGGGTGCCGGCTACCGGCCCGGGGGGGCGGGTCACCAAGGGCGACGTGCTGCTTTATATGGAAGGAACCGGCTTTCCGGCTGCCGTGGCCGCCACCGGTTCCCCCCAAGCCCCGGCCGCCTCTGCGCCCGATGCGGTTTCCCGCAAGCCCATGAGCCCGATTCGCCAGCGTATCGCCGCCCGCCTGGTGGAAGCCAAACAGCAGACGGCCATGCTGACCACGTTTAATGAAATCGACATGAGCCGGGCTATGGAAATGCGCGCCCGGTACAAGGAAGCGTTTCAGAAAAAACACGGAGTGTCCCTGGGGTTTATGAGCTTTTTTGTCAAGGCCACCGTGGAGGCGCTAAAAGAGTTTCCAGAGATCAACGCCTTTATCGAAGACAGGGATATCGTTTACCACGATCACTGCCACATGGGGGTAGCCATCGGGGCCGAACGGGGGCTGGTGGTGCCCGTGATTAGAAACGCCGAGCTCAAAAGCTTTGCGCAGATAGAGCAGGCCATCGTGGATCTGGTGGAAAAGATCAAGAAAAACCGACTGGCCCTGGAGGATTTAGAGGGGGGCACCTTTACCGTCTCAAACGGCGGGGTATACGGATCGCTGCTGAGCACCCCCATTCTCAACATGCCCCAAAGCGGGATTCTGGGGATGCACAAGATCGAAAAACGGGCCGTGGTCATCGACGATGCGGTGGTGATCCGGCCGATGATGTATGTGGCGCTCAGCTACGATCATCGCATCGTGGACGGCCGGGAGGCGGTTACCTGCCTGCGGCGCATCAAGGAGTTTGTCGAAAATCCCGAACGGATGATGATGGAGATCTGACCATGAAAGAAGCCTACGACCTGATCGTTATCGGAAGCGGCCCCGGCGGGTACGTGGCGGCCGTGCGTGCCTCCCAATTGGGCATGAAGGTGGCCTGCATCGAAAAGCACGACCGGCTGGGCGGGGTGTGTCTCAACGTGGGGTGCATTCCCAGTAAAGCCCTGCTGGATTCCAGTGAGCTGTATCACACGGCCAAGGACAAGCTGGCCGAACACGGGATCAAGACCGGGCGCGTGGGTCTGGATCTGGATGTCATGATGGCCCGCAAGCAAAGCGTGGTCGAGGAACTCACCGGGCATGTGCGAAAGCTTCTGGAGGCCAATGGCATCCAGATCATTCAGGCAACGGCCGCGCTTACCGGCGCCCAGCAGGTGCAGGTGAGCGCGCCGGGAAAAAACGGAAAAAAAACGTCGCCAACGACTTTGCAGGCCAAAAATATTCTGCTGGCCACCGGGAGCAAGCCTGTGGAAGTGCCTGGACTCGCCTTTGACGGGAAACGGATCGTGACTTCCACCGAGGCGCTGAATTTTTCCAAAGTGCCCAAGCACCTGGGTGTGGTGGGCGGCGGCTATATCGGCCTGGAGCTGGGCAGCGTCTGGAAGCGGCTGGGTGCCAAGGTCACCATCATCGAGATGCTGCCAAAAATCGCCACGACTCTTGATGGGCAGGTGGGCCGGGCGCTGGAGCGGATTCTGAAAAAACAGGGCCTGGAATTTCGGCTAAAGACCAAGGTGGTCTCGGCCGAGGCCGACACCCGGGGCGTGCGCCTGACCCTGGAATCCGAGGGCAAAACCGAATCGCTTTCCTGCGATGGCCTGCTGGTGGCCGTTGGCCGACGACCTCAAACCGAAAACCTCGGGCTGGAAGCCCTTGGCTTCAAGACTGATCCCACGGGCCGGATCATCGTCGACGCTTCGGGACGCACCAGCGTTTCCTCCATCTGGGCGATCGGGGATATCGTCGCGGGCCCCATGCTGGCCCACAAGGCCTCGGCCGAAGGGATTGCCGCCGTGGAGACCATGGCCTCCATGCCCGGGGAGGTCAACTATGATGCGATCCCGGCGGTGGTCTACACCTGGCCCGAGGTGGCCAGCGTGGGGCTGACCGAAGAGCAGGTCAAGGCCCGCGGCATTCCGTACTGCACCGGGGCCTACCCGTTTACCGGCGCGGGCCGGGCCCGCTGCATGGGAGAAACCGACGGGTTTGTCAAAATCATCGCCCACGGAAAGACCGACCGGATCCTCGGGGTGCACATCATCGGGCCCAGGGCCGCGGATATGATCGCCGAATGTGTGCTGGCCATGGAATTTGGCGCAAGCTCCGAAGACATCGCCCGAACCATTCACGGGCACCCGACCTTTGCCGAGGCGCTTCAGGAAGCGGCCATGGCGGTGCGCAAATGTTCGATTTACGCCTCATAGGCTTGCCGACGATAATGAAAAACGGATCGATACCGAAATTTATCTGCGGGCAAAAAAGTCTTTGTCTGTAGGCTATGGGTTTTGGCGGAAAGCATTCATGGAAGAAAAAAGGCGAGATCGGCCAGGGAACACGAGGCGGCGTACGCGATGATTTTTGGCGAGTAGCGCCCAACGGAAAGCAGCCTGTCGAAGTGGCGCTGATAGGTGGTTTGGGAACTTTGTTGGCACAGATAACGAATGCGGGGAAACAGCAGGGCGTTGATGAAGGGGACATCCATGTTGCGGCAGGCTTGGGCGCCCCGGCCGTCGTCTATCATAACAAAGTCGCCCGCACCCTGCAGGTAGCCAAAAATCGTGTCGCGTTCCCCGGGGCCGAGGGTGGGAAGTTCATCCGGGTTGCCGTTGAAATGCTTCACGGCAAAGCGCTCGGATTGAAACAGAGCGGGAAAATGCCCGGCGCCGGGGTATCCGTCCCGG
>JBJKSK010000536.1:0-8884 GCA_046704125.1 Desulfobacterales bacterium
CTTGAGAATCGCTTCCCTGGAAACTCCGCTTCGATGCAACACTCTGGCCGCATCGCCTTGTTTCTCATCGGCAATGGAAAGCAGGATGTGTTCGATGCTCACATACTGGTCCTTCATCTTGGAGGCCTCGGCAAAGGCGTTATCCAGTACGGATTTGGTTCTTCTTGAAATATAGACCTCCGTGCCTCCGCTGACCTGGGGCTGACGCTCCAGGCAAAGCGCCAGATCCTGGGCCACCGCCTCGGGCGAAACCCCCAGCTTTCGCAGCATGGAACGGGTGATGCCTTCTTTTTCCTGAAGCATGGCCGACAAGAGATGTTCGGGGTCGATCTGCTGGTGGTTCATCTCCACGGCCAGACCCTGGGCGTTTTGGATCAGCTCCTGAGATTTTATGGTGAATTTATCAAACCGCATCGATTCTTTCCTCCTTGCATTGAACCCGCAAGACGCCAAAATTGTACGTTAAAACAGCATATTTCGATCAAAAATAACCATTTGGGTACTCATGTCAAATTCATGGCGCACTTTGCGTCTTCCCTGCGTCTGAACGACAACCCTCTGCGGCTCTGCGAGACATCTTGGCTTCAAGAGCGCCAGGCATGCGGCAGGCCGCAGGTGCGAAGGCTTTCGTATAAGGCGATGCCAACGGCAGTGGACAGGTTCAGGCACCGAATGTCCCGGGAGATCGGAATATGATAGGCGGCATGGTCAAATCGGCTTGTCAAAGCCTCGGGAAGCCCACGGGTTTCCGAGCCAAACACCAGAAACAACCTCCGGGAAAAGGGCATGTCCCAGAAGGGTTTATCCGCGCTTTTGGAAAACAAGACGACCTCATCGGCACTCAGGTTCATCCCGGCTTCCAGGGCGTGAAAATCGTCCCAGACCCGGAGCCGCACCCGAGGCCAGTAATCGAGCCCAGCGCGTTTGACATGCCGGTGGTCCAGGGAAAACCCCAGCGGCCGGATCAGGTGCAAGACGGCTCCGGCACCCAAACAGGTACGGCCGATATTTCCGGTGTTCCAGTGCACCTCTGGGGCCACCAGTACCACGTGACGTTGAATTTTCTCCAAACCGGCAACCGCTTTCATATCCACTTTTCTGGTTTGCCAACAGCCTAATGTTAGTATTGAAATATCGAACAGATACTGTATAAGAAATCCGAAAGGAGTCAACAGGCCATACGCCGGTCGGCCCATCCGGCAAAGCCGCTAAACCCCTGCCCTCTTTTGCGGAGGTCCGATGATCGTCGATGTCCACACGCATATCTTTCCGCCGTCGATCCGATGCGCGCGCCAGCGCTATTTCGCCTCCGAACCGGCTTTCAAGCTGCTTTACGATTCTCCGAAAGCAATCCTAATCGGGGCGGACCAGCTCGTTGCCGCCATGGATGAGGACGGCGTGGACCGTTCCGTGGTCTTTGGCTTTCCCTGGCAAACCGAGACGACCTGCCGGGAAAACAACGATTACGTCATCGAAGCGGTTTCCCGGTACCCGGACCGGCTCATGGGATTTGGCTGTTTGGATGTGTTTAGCTCCAAAGCCGCGGAGGAAGCCCAGCGCTGTCTGGAAAACGGCCTGGTCGGCCTGGGGGAATTGGCTTTTTACCGGTCCGGCATCGATGAAGCGGTTCTGGATCGGTTGGATCCCCTGATGGTGCTATGCCAAAAGCGGGGACTGCCGGTGATGATTCACACCAACGAGCCCGTGGGCCACTCCTATCCGGGGAAAACCCCAAACACCATGGCTCAGATCTATCGGATGATCCGCCGGTTTCCGGAAAACCAGATCATCCTGGCCCATTGGGGCGGCGGTCTGTTTTTCTTCAGCCTCCTGAAAAAAGACGTCACCCAGGCGCTGGAAAACGTCTATTTCGACACGGCCGCTTCCCCCTTTCTCTACCGCCCTGAAATTTTTACCATAGCCAGAGATCTTGCAGGCATCGACCGGATTTTGTTTGGAAGCGACTACCCACTGTTGCGCCCGGCCCGTTATTTCAAAGAGCTGCAGGCATCGGGGCTGTCGGCGCCAGAGATCCGACGCATCTGCGGGGAAAACGCGTGCCGCCTTTTCCCCGGGCTGCAAACCGATGGGGCCCCGCCAACAGGAGTCGGTCCATGAGCGCCAACGACCTTTCCGACAAGGATTTTGCCCTGTTCCGGGATCTGGTCTACAAAAAGTGCGGAATCAACTTGCACGAAGGGAAAAAGGAACTGGTGCGCTCCCGGCTGGGCAAACGGCTTCGCCAGACCCAGTTCAGATCCTTTCGGGAGTACTACGACGCGATCGTCGGAGATCCTTCCAGCGACGAGCTGGTTCACATGCTCGATGCCATCTCTACCAACCTCACCAGTTTTTTCAGGGAGAACAAGCACTTCGATTTTTTGGAAAAACACGTTTTGGCGCCAGGTGCCAAAGGCTGGCCCCAAAACGCAGGGTCGACGATCCACATCTGGAGTGCCGGGTGCTCCAGCGGAGAAGAGCCCTACTCGCTTTTCATGTGCTTCAACGAAGCCATGGAGAGACGCTCCATCTCGGTGAAGATTATGGCCACCGACATCTCCACCCGGATGCTGGCCACGGCTCAAAATGGCATATACCCAGAGGCCAGGGTCCGGACAGTGCCCCCCGCCACGTTGCGAAAATATTTCCAGAAGGGCCAGGGCAACTGGGCCGGACATTATCGGGCCAAGGATTTTATGCGAAACGCCATCGAGTTTAGTCGCTTCAACCTCATGGAACCCTTCCCCTTCGGGGGAAAATTTCAGGTGATCTTTTGCCGCAACGTCATGATCTATTTTGACAAAATTGTTCAGGAGCAACTCGTTCATAAATTCTATGACTGCCTCAGCGCAGGTGGATATCTCTTCATCGGTCATTCCGAAAGTCTCATGAGCATCAACCATCGTTTCAAGTATGTCCGGCCGACCATCTACTTGAAAAACTGATACGGCCGGGGAGGCTCACGGGGATTTTTTAATTGATACAGCTTTGAAAACACAGTAATCATGCGCTCCGGTTGGAGAACCGGCGCTCGGAAACGGCAAGGAAGATAAGGCTATGGACAACCTACTGGAACAGATGAATGCGGATCTGGACCGTATCGCGCTGCGCGTGGTCACCCTGGAGACCGGGGATATCCCGGCCATGGGCGAGATCCTCAATACCCTGGCTGCCTTGGAGACGGCCGCAACGACGCTGAAGGCCGAGACGTTTCAGGAATTGACCAGAGCCATGAGAGGGTACCTGGAACGTATCATCCTCGATGATACAAACGATCTGGCTCCGATGGAACTCGGCGTGACCACACTGCAGGAGATGTGGCGCGCGTTGAGCTCAGAGACCGCCTACCGGGGGGACGTGAGCGCGCTGCTCACCCAATTGGGGGCCGCACCGGTTGTCACCGAACCGTCAGCGGATATGGAGACTTCTGCGGACCCCGCGCCATCAAAAGGAACTTTGGACGAAGAGGACATCCAGATTCTCGGGGATTTTGTGGTAGAATCCCTGGAAAATCTGGAAAGCATTGAGATCAACCTCATCGACCTGGAACAGGATCCCCACAACAAGGAAACCATAAACGCCATATTCCGCCCGTTTCATACCATCAAGGGCGTGTCGGGGTTCCTGAACCTAAAAACCATCAACCGGCTGTCGCACTCCACCGAAAACCTGCTCGACAGCGCACGGCAGGGAGAGATCCGGATCACCGATGAGATCATCGATGTCGTTTTGGAATCGGTGGATACCTTAAAAAAATTGATCCACCAGGTCGAACAGTCTCTGGCTTCCGGCGGCCAGGGCCTTGACCCCGCCATCGACATCGAGCCCCTGGTGCAACGCATTGCAGCCACCGCCGATCAGACCCGGGCATCCGCCAAGCCCCTTGGCGAGATGCTGATCGAAAAGGGCACCATCAAGAGCCAAGATCTGGAAAAAGGACTGCAGATCCAGCGTGCCCGGCCTGAAAAACAACTCGGCAAGATTCTTGTCGATGAGCGGATGGCCGACTCCAACGCGGTGATCAGTGCATTGCGGGAACAAAAACGCGGCCCCAAGATCACCGAGCTTCAGGTGAAAGTCGATACCAACAAACTGGACAACCTCGTGGATCTCACCGGCGAGCTGGTCATCGCCCAGTCCATGCTGAGACAGAACACAAAGATCATGGCTTTAAACGATCAGAGAGCTTTCCAGAGTCTCAACCAATTGACCCAGATCGTTTCCGGGCTTCAGAAGATTGCCATGAGCATGCGCATGGTGCCCATCAAGAGCACGTTCCAAAAGATGGTTCGACTGGTTCGGGATCTGGCCCGCAACTCGGGCAAGGAAGTGGATCTGGAGATGTTCGGGGAAGATACGGAAATCGATCGAAATGTGGTTGACGAACTCTATGAGCCGATGGTGCACATGATCCGAAATGCCGTGGATCACGGCCTGGAGACGCCTGCCGAGCGGGAAGCCGCCGGCAAAAACCGGAGAGGGACCATCGAACTGCGGGCCTACCACAAGGGAGGCAACATCATCATCGAGATTGCCGATAATGGCCGCGGGTTGGACAAAAAGCGGATTATCGACAAGGCCGTCTCCTCTGGACTGATTCGTTCCGATGCCCAGCTAAGCGATTCGGAAATCCATAACTTGATTTTTCACCCCGGATTTTCCACGGCCAAGGAAGTCACCGACATCTCCGGCCGTGGGGTAGGCATGGATGTGGTAAAAAAAGGGGTTGAAAAAATTCGAGGACACCTGGATAACCAATCGGTCCGTGGAGACGGTTCGACGTTTGTCATCGCCCTTCCCCTGACGTTGGCCATCATCGAAGGAATGGTGGTCCGGGTCGGCAAGGAGCGCTACATCCTGCCCACCATGGCGATTCTCAAGTCCTTCAAGCCCACCCACTCGGATTATTTTACCGTGGAAGGCAGGGGCGAGATGGTCATGGCCCGGGGCAAGCTGATTCCCCTGATTCGCCTCGACCGGGTCTTCGGGGTGGCCGCCGATGCCAAATCGCCCTGGGACGGCCTGGTAGTGGTGGTGGAAAACAATGGAGAGCAAAAAGGCTTGTTGATTGATGAATTACTGGGTCAGGAGGAAACCGTCATCAAGAGTCTCGGAGAGTCCCTGAAAAACACCAAGGGCATGGCCGGCGGCGCCATCCTGGGAGACGGCCGGGTCGGGCTGATCCTGGATGTCGCCGGTTTGTTTGAGATCGCGCTGAAATCGTGACAGTAAATTGAAATAAAAACGAATCTTGATTGATTCGGGGAGTTCAGCAAATCGGCAGGCCCTTAATCCATTTTGCCTTCAAGAGGATACCAAGGCGACAAAAAAAGAGTGGACGCTGGCGTAAACGGATAGCACGTACCAACGACGCGGCCGACGCAGGCAGCGCTTGAAGGCGATTTGGTATTTGGGCAAAGGGTTAGCACAGAGGTGGTTTCGTGAATATTATCGTAGGTGTTTCGGACATGAAGGTGCACAACGACCCGGAGGCGACACTGATCACCTATTCTTTGGGATCGTGCATCGGTATTGCCGTCTACGACCCGGTGGTCAGAGTCGGCGGACTGCTGCATTTTATGCTTCCGGAATCCAGCCTCGATCGTGAAAAAGCCGAGAAAAATCCTTTCATGTTCGCCGACACGGGGATTCCGGTCCTGTTCAAGACCACCTACGCCCTGGGGGCTAAGAAAAACCGGATGAAAGTGGTCGTCTGCGGCGGGGCGCAGATTCTGGATCAGAAGGGTTTTTTCAATATCGGCAAGCGCAATCACACCAATGTCCGCAAGATATTCTGGAAAAACAACGTAATCGTCAACTACGAAGATGTCGGGGGAAACGCAAACCGGACGGTGAGACTGGATATCGCCACGGGTGACGTCCTGATTAGAGTTTCCGGAGTCGGGGAGAAACGGGTATGAGCGCTATCGAACAACTCATCGGGGAAATCGCCAGTCTTCGGCCCATGCCCCAGATCGCCAACCAGATCATCACTCTGGTGGAAGATCCGAAGACCTCGGTTTCAACTGTGGCCGAAGTTATCGTCTATGACCCGGCCATTACCGCCAATGTACTCAGGATTTGCAACTCGGCCTATTACTCCCTGCCCCGCCGGGTGGAGTCGGTCTCCGAGGCGGTAGGCTTTCTGGGGCTGAATCAGATTGTGGATATGGTCATGATGCAAAGCAGCAAGGAAAACATGATCCGGTCCCAAACCGGTTACGGGCTGCATGAAGGAGAGCTTTGGCGCCAGGCGGTCTCCTCGGCCCTTGTCGCCAAAGCGCTGGCCCAGAAATTGGGACTGGCGCAGACCCCCATGATCTTTACCGCGGCCCTGCTCAAGGATATCGGGAAGGTGATTTTGGACCGGTTCGTGGCCGATTCCTTTCAAGCCATCCTGAAGCTGGTGAGCACCCAGAAGATGAGCTTCCGCGAGGCGGAAAAGAAGATCATCGGCGTGGACCACAGCGAAATCGGCGCCCTGGTGGCCAAGCGGTGGAAATTTAGTCCCAAAATGGTCTACATGATCCGCAACCACCACCTGCCCGACCTGCCGGCCCGGCAAGACACGGAAACAGCCATCGTTTATCTGGCAGACATCATCTGCATGATGATGGGCATCGGGGTGGGCGCCGACGGGCTGGCCTACCGCTTTCACGAAGACGTTTTGCAGCGGCTGAAACTCAACGACCAGGATATCATGGAAATTATGGCCGGTTTTTCTGAAAATCTGCACAAGGTCGAGGACCTGATCAAGATGGTATGAAGAATGAACATGCGATCGATTTCGCGTGCCATCCGCGTGTCGATCGGGAGGGATTATGGCAGTCAAGATTCTGGTGGTAGACGATTCATCCCCCATGCGTGCGGTCATCATCAAAACCATCAAGGCATCCGGTTTCAGCACCGCCGAATTCCATCAGGCGGAAAACGGCAAAGAGGCGCTGGCGATGATGAAATCCACATGGCTCGATCTGGTCATTACCGACTACAACATGCCCGAAATGAATGGCATGGCGCTGATCCGGGAGATGCAGAAAGACGAAATTTTGAGCACCATTCCCATTCTGGTGATCACCACGGAAGGCAGCAAGGAAAAGGTAGAGGCCTTCATAAAGAGCGGGGCGACCGGATACGTCAAAAAGCCCTTTTCCCCGGAAGAAATTCGATCCAAATTAAACAACATACTTGGATTTGGAGTGGCAGACAATGATGAAACGTCTGAAGCAAGCGATGATGGATTCGATTTCTGAAGTTTTGGAAACCATGTTTTTTCTTCCCAACGAGATCTCCGATGGGCAGCAGCCCGATTTCATGGCCGCTATGCTCGAATCGGCGCGAATCTGTCGAATCGATTTCTCCGGCCCCATTTCCGGTTTCCTTTTCGTTTGCATGCCAGCGGACTTGCTGAAAAAAATCACGGAAAATTTTCTCGGGCAGGCACCAGAGACCTTGCTGGAAAGCCATTTTATCGGAACCATTCAAGAAATTGCCAACATGGCCGCCGGAAACACCTTCAGCAAATTCGACGCCCAAACGTCCTACGAACTTTCCATTCCCGAAATGATCGACAAGGAACAAATCGGGGGCATCGAGATCTTTTTGCAGGTCGAAACAATTGAGGGTCTTCTCGGCATCGGACTGGTTCGGGCCAAATAGCCAACCGGGTTGAGACCCTTGCGGGAGCGGCTCATTTCTATCGCATCAAGGCTCTATGGCCGCTATTTGAAATCTATCTCCGGCTTTTCAACGGACAGAAACCATGGAAGATATCAAAGTACTTATAGTTGACGACTCGGCCATCGTGCGCAAGGTGTTCTCCGAGGAATTGGCCAAGGAAAAGGGCATCCAGATCATCGGAACGGCCCCGGATCCCTATGTCGCCAGGGACAAGATCGTAAGGTTAAAGCCGGACGTGGTGACGTTAGACATCGAGATGCCCCGGATGGACGGTCTGACGTTTCTCAAGAAACTGATGTGTTACTACCCGCTTCCGGTGATCATCGTCAGCTCCCTGACTCAAAAGGGAAGCCAGCTGGCTCTGGAAGCATTGTCCATCGGCGCGCTGGAGGTCATCTCCAAACCATCTACGGCCTATTCCGTGGGAGATATGAGTGTGCAGCTGGCAGACAAGATCCGTGCCGTCGCCCGGGTCCGGGTGCAGGCCAAAGGCGCCTTGGCCGTTGAGGCCGCACCGGTAAAAGCCACCATCGGCTCCCGGGCCTTGGCCCAAACCACCAACAAAATTATCGCCATCGGGGCCTCCACCGGAGGGACCGAAGCCCTCAAGGCGGTGCTGATGGCCATGCCTCCAAACGCGCCGGGCATCGTCGTGGTTCAGCATATGCCGGCTCAATTTACCTCATCGTTTGCCCAGCGATTAGACTCCTTGTGTGAGGTCACCGTCAAGGAGGCCGCCGATGGCGATTCGGTCACCAACGGCAAGGCGCTGATTGCTCCGGGCAACTATCACATGCTGCTCAAACGAAGCGGCGCCCGCTACTATGTACAAATCAAACAGGGTCCCCTGGTGCATCACCAGCGACCGGCGGCCGATGTGTTGTTCAACTCCGTGGCCGATTACGCCGGGGCCAACGCGTTAGGCGTAATTCTTACCGGAATGGGGGCAGACGGAGCCGCTGGGCTGCTCAAGATGAAGCAGGCTGGGGCCCGGAACATCGCCCAGGATGAAGCCAGCTGCGTGGTCTTTGGCATGCCCAAGGAAGCCATCAAGATAGGGGCTGTGGACAAGGTCGTCAGCCTCAAAGACATCACCCAGACCGCCTTGAATATGATCGGCGGGTAGTATGCCGGGGGAATCAAATCCGTCGCAGGGCTGACAGGACGGGCGCCAGACGGTTTCGGTGTTCGGGGGCCACCATCA
>JBJKSK010000537.1:0-4083 GCA_046704125.1 Desulfobacterales bacterium
TCCAGGGATAGGAACAGGGGGGCATGCCCGGAGGGGGAAAAAGGCATGGCTGTTTAATGCCGTCGATTTGTGCTTTTAATTATGGCCAATAGATAACGCCGCCCTGGGACAGACGCAACCCACGGCATGCAGCGAGAAAAAGATATGCAAACTCAGGACTACTACCAGGTGCTCGGGGTCGATAAGACCGCCGATGCCAAACGAATCAAGGACCCTTACCGGGAACTGGCTTTCCGGTTTCACCCCGACCGGAACCAGGACCCCGGCGCCGGGGAACGGATGAAGACCATCAATGAAGCCTATGCTGTGCTTTCTGATGAGGAAAAGAGGCATCGCTACGATACCTTGAAGGATCAGTACGGCAGCGGTGCCTACAGCCAGTTCCGGAACAAATACAGCGAACAGGATATCTTTCGGGGCTCTGACATTCATCAGGTCTTCGAAGAAATGGCCAAAGCCTTCGGAGTTCGGGGATTCGAGGAGATCTTCAAGGAGTTTTACGGCCAGGGGGCTCATCGCTTCGAATTTCAGCGTCCGGGCTTTTCGGCTCATGGGTTCGTGTTTACCGGCGGTTTTTCAAAAGCCTCCGGACGCGGGCAGGAACCGCTGCTTGGGCATCTGGGCCGGAAGATGACGCGCCGGCTCATTGAAAAAGTCTCCGGGATACAACTGCCCGAAACCGGGGCGGATCTTCTGGGGCTTATCCGGTTAACCCCCGATCAGGCCAGAGACGGCGGCCCATACACCTATCAGCACCCCCAGACGGCCAAAAAATTGGTGATCAAAATCCCCGCCGGCGTTCACCACGGCCAGCGTCTCCGACTGCCGGGCATGGGGCAGCCCGGCCGCGGCGGCGGCGATCCGGGAAACCTCTATCTTGAGGTTCGAATCAAAAAGCCGTTTTTGGAAACCACCAGGGGATTTTTCGGGCGGTTATGGTCTATGGGCAGGACACCGCGGTCCGGGCCTTTTTAATATCAACGCGTTGGGCATGTTGGGACAGATTCAGGGAGACACCGCATGAAAGCTCGAGCCACGATTCTTTGTGAAAACACCGTGGGGGTCCCTTTCGGTGTGATCGGCGAACATGGATTTGCCTGCTACGTGGAAACCGACAAGGGCAATTATCTGTTCGACACGGGGCAGGGGCTTGGCATCAGTGCCTATGCCACGGCCCTGAAAAAGGATTTGAAGACTATTTCCGCCGTCATCATCAGCCACGGCCACTACGATCACACCGGCGGGCTTCCCGTCGTACTCCAGCAGCGCGGGGCCGTGGATGTGTTCGGACATCCCGAGATGTTCCGGGAGCGTTTCTGGGGAAAAGACGATGCCCGCCGTTTCGTCGGAATTCCGTTCAGACGCGCTTTCCTCGAATCTCTGGGAGCCTGTTTTCGCCTGACCCGAGAATTTACCCAAGTGGCCCCCGGGGTCTACCTCACCGGCGAGATTCCCCGCCATAGCCCCTTTGAGCACGGCGATGCCAACATGAGCGCCGTGGCTGCCGATGGCAAAAGCATCCCGGATCCGCTGGCAGACGATCAATCGCTGGTCATTGATTCCGAAAGGGGGCTCATCGTCGTTTTGGGATGCGCGCACGCCGGCATGGTCAATATCTTGGATTACGTGCTCGACCAACTCGGCAAAGAACGGATCTATGCCGTGATCGGCGGCACCCATCTGGGTTTTTCCAGCGATCTTCAATTTGAAAAGACCATCGAAGCCATCGAAAATTACCGGATCGATAAAGTCGGTGTCTCGCACTGCACCGGGCTGGATCGTGCCGCCATGCTCCAGGCGCGGCTGGGAAAACGGTTTTTCTTTGGCTCTGTCGGCAGCTTTGTGGATGCCCCATGACCACCACTGAACCCATCAGCATAGAAGGCATCGAGCGGCTTTCCCTGCAGACCTTTACCGAAAAGGCCTACCTGGAATATTCCATGGCGGTCATCCTGGACCGGGCGCTTCCCCATATTGGAGACGGGCTCAAACCGGTGCAGCGGCGCATTGTCTACGCCATGTCCGAGCTTGGCCTCAAAGCCTCGGCCAAGTATAAGAAATCGGCCCGCACGGTGGGCGATGTGCTGGGAAAATTTCACCCCCATGGGGATACGGCCTGCTACGAAGCCATGGTGCTGATGGCCCAGCCCTTTTCCTACCGCTATCCCCTCGTGGACGGGCAGGGCAACTGGGGGGCCGCCGATGATCCCAAATCCTTTGCCGCCATGCGGTACACGGAATCCAGGCTCTCGGGCTATGCCGAAGTGCTGCTGGCCGAACTGGGGCAGGGCACGGTGGACTGGGTGCCAAACTTCGACGGCACCCTGGAAGAGCCGGCCGTGCTTCCTGCCAGGCTTCCCAACGTGCTTCTAAACGGGGTCACGGGCATTGCCGTGGGGATGGCCACCGACATCCCGCCCCATAATCTTCGGGAGGTGGCTCTGACTTGCGTGGCGCTGCTTGATGCCCCGGATGCGCCGGTATCGAGTCTGTGTCGCTACATTTTGGGACCCGATTATCCCAGCACGGCGGAGATCATCACCCCGCGAAGCGAACTGATCAAGCTCTATGAAAGCGGCATGGGATCCATTCGGATGCGCGCGGTCTATCACCGGGAAAACGGGGATATCGTGGTTACGGGACTTCCTCATCAGGTATCGGGAGCCAGGGTCCTGGTGCAGATTGCCGCCCAGATGCAGGCCAAGAAGCTGCCTCTGGTCACGGATTTAAGGGACGAATCCGATCACGAGGAGCCGACCCGACTGGTGATTGTTCCCCGATCCAACCGGGTGGACGTCGAGGCCTTGATGGCCCATTTGTTCGCCACCACGGATCTGGAAAAGACCTACCGGGTCAATATGAATGTGATCGGCATCTCCGGAAGGCCCCAGGTCAAGGGGCTCAAGGCGATGCTCACCGAGTGGCTGATCTTTCGGACTGAAACGGTGCGTCGGCGTTTGACCCATCGGCTGGAAAAGGTCAGTCATCGGTTGCATATTCTCCACGGGCTGCTGATAGCCTTTTTGAACATCGACGAAGTGATTTCCATTATCCGCACCCAAGATTCGCCCAAGGAGGCGCTCATGGTCCGCTTTGGCCTCAGCAGCGAGCAGGCCGAGGCGATTTTGGAGATTAAACTGCGTCACCTGGCCAGGCTCGAGGAGATGAAAATCCGCGGCGAACAAGCCGAACTGGAAAGAGAGCGCAAGCATCTGGAAACCGTGCTGGGATCCGAGGCGCGGCTCAAGAGTCTGATTCGAAAAGAGCTCCTGGCCGATGCGGATACCTACGGAGATCTGCGGCGATCTCCGGTAGTGGAACGGGAAGTGGCCCAGGCCTTGAGCCATGCCGAGATCCTGCCCGTGGAACCGGTGACCGTGGTGCTTTCGGCCAAGGGCTGGGTGCGCAGCGCCAAGGGACACGACATTGACGGGGCCAACCTGGCCTACAAGCCCGGAGACGGTTTCCTGGCCGCGGCTACCGGCAGAAGCGACCAACTGACCCTGTTTTTGGATTCCACCGGGCGAAGCTATGCGGTGCCGGCCATCGAACTGCCGTCGGCCCGAGGCTACGGTGAACCGCTTTCCGGCCGACTGGCCTTGGCCGCCGATGCCTATTTTGTCTCGGTGCTCATGGGCCCTCCCGATGAGCACCTGTTGCTGGCCAGTTCCGCCGGCTATGGATTTGTGGCTCGGTTGAAAGACCTGTTTACCAAAACCACCAAAGGCAAGGCGGTGCTTACCGTGCCGCCAGGTTGCAGGCCCCTGGCCCCCCTGGTGATTCCCGATCCGGCAAACGACCTGCTGGCAGCCGTTACCAGCGAGGGGCGCCTGCTGATTTTCCCCCTGGTGAGTTTGCCCGTCATGGGCCGGGGAAAGGGAAACCAGATCATCCGGATTCCCGGCAAGCGGGCTGCTACCGGCGCCGAGCAGCTCATCCTGGTAGCGGTTTTTTCCCCGGAAAGTCAGCTGACGGTGCATGCCGGGAAACGGTTTTTTACCCTCAACCCGGGCAATCTCGCGGATTTTACCGGAGAGCGGGGCCGCCCGGGAAATGGGCTTCCCCGGGGAATTCAACAAATCG
>JBJKSK010000538.1:0-12383 GCA_046704125.1 Desulfobacterales bacterium
GCCCGGAAATGCCACGTATCCATGGGAACGTTTTACCAGTACTTTAAAAACAAGGAACAGGCCTTCCAGGAACTCAACGACCAGATCATCTCTCGTTTTCTGGCCAGGGCGGCTTCGGTTTCCGTGGACCGGTTGGCCTTTGACGACCGGTTAAAACGCATCGTTGAACTGCTTTTTAACCATACCCGGGAAAATTTGGCCTTTCACAGTGTACTGGGTGAACCAGAGTTGGTGGGGCGCGTGACCATCGCCTACTACGAGTCTATTGCCCGCTATTATCGCGATTTTTTCCGACAGGAAGCCCAGGCCGGAAACATCCTTTCGCTGGATCCGGATCTCATGGCCTATGCGCTGATCGGGATTTGCTATTTCCAATGCTTGAACTGGCAGCCTGGGCCCGGTGAGATGGATACGAAGCAAATTGTGGCCCTTATCTTGGATTTTATCCTTTATGGCATCGGTGGATCCGCCTCCTGGAAAAAGAACCCGGGATGGAATTGGCTGAGCATCCCCCGGTCCGCCATATTGAGGCAGACCGATGCGGAGCCGCTGACCAAAGGCGAAAAAACCCGGCAAGCCATCTTGGCCGCGGCTGAAAAGGTGATCGGCCAATATGGAATCAATCGGGCTAGTATCTCCGAGATTACCAGACAAGCCGGTGTGGCTCAAGGGACGTTTTATGTGCATTTCAAGAGCAAACACGATCTCATCGAGGGGTTTGTAAAATATTTCAATCGGAAAATGCGCCGCGAAGTGCAGCGGGTGGCCGGCCAGACTCGGGACCGGCGGGATTCGGAAAGGGTGGGCGTCCTGGCTTTTTTTCAGTTTGTCGGCCATCACCGCGACATCTATCGCATTGTACCGGAATGGGAAATCATCGGTCGGCAGGTGTCGCTGTGGTACTACAATAAAATTGCCCACGGATATATCCGGGGCTTGCAGCGAGGTATGGCGAAAAACGAAATCCGGAACCTGCCTCCCGTGTTTTTGGCCCGCACGTTAATGGGTTTGACCCACTTTATCGCACTCAAGTGGATCATCTGGAACCCGGATCCGCCGCCTGAAATTCCCACCCCCTTG
The DNA here is from genome assembly GCA_046704125.1 of Desulfobacterales bacterium. GTDB lineage: Bacteria > Desulfobacterota > Desulfobacteria > Desulfobacterales > JBJKSK01 > JBJKSK01. The sequence continues at coordinate 1,081 of JBJKSK010000538.1, forward strand.
TTGTCGGATCTCCTGCATTTTCTATTCTACGGTCTGAAGTCACCTGTCGAATAAATGCCCACACCTGTTTTTTCTTGACAAAAGAAATTCGTTATTTCAATATAACTGACAGTTGATTCATATTTCATTTTTAGTGTTTTTCCCCCCGCTCCTGTCCCAATGTGCCGACATACTTGAATTGAAGTGCCACGATGCACCCGTTGGGGGCTTGAACCAGATGCCTATGCAAATCCAGACAGGACAAGTCGAAACCGTTCGACAGGTCTTTTCGCAGTCCGATTTCGATCGTTTTGCCGTCCTGAGCAAGGACACCAATCCCATCCACGTGGATCCTGTTTTTTGCGCAGGTACCCGTTTCGGCAAGCCGGTGGCCCATGGGATGATGCTCTACGCAGCGATTTCCGGTATGCTGGGTACCCGGTTCCCCGGTCCCGGAACCCTGCCGGTCAGACAGAATCTGATGTTTCAGCGCCCGACGGTTGCCGATCTGCCCGTGACGATAAGACTTGAAGTCCTGAAGGTGGAGCGCGACGCCAAAAGAGCCTGCATCCGGACCGATATTGTCCTTCCGGATGAAACCTATGCCTGTACCGGCCAGACGACGGTCATGTTGCCCGGGGCAAGGAGCGGACCGCCTGGCATCGATCGCGCTATGCTGTCTTGGACCACCGGGACGGCCCATAGATTGAGACACCTGAAAACCGGCCAGAAGGCAGAGACCAAAAGAACCTTCACGGCTAAGGACGTGGCAGACTATGCGGGTCTGACCGGAGACGCAAACCCGCTGTATACCGATGAGACATTTGCGCAACAGGCTGGATTTGACCGTTGCATCGTTCCGGGTCCGCTCCTGGGTGCCATGTTTTCCGACTTACTGGGTACCCGCCTTCCCGGAAGGGGAACTAATTGGCTCAAGCAGGAACTGCATTTCCCGGAACCGGCCTATGTCGGGGAGGAAATGACGGCCTGTGTTGAAATCGTTCGCCTGAGACCGGAAAAAGACCTGGTGAATTTGGCAGATACCTGCACCAATGCCTCCGGAGTTCTGGTTTGTCAGGCCCAATCCCTGGTGCTGGTGCGCGACCTTGAAAAAAAATAAGGGGATCCTATGAAAGTCGTTGGCATATCCGGCAGTTTACGAGCGCAAAGCAACACGCTGCATTATGTGGAGACCGCCCTTGACGTCCTCAAGCAAGATAGCATCGAGACCGAGCTGATCTCCTTGAGGGGGAAAGAAATCAAGCCCTGTACCGGATGTTACGATTGTGTGAAGAAACACCCCGGGCGCTGCGCCATCCAGGGCGATGATTTTGAGGCGCTGTTTGCAAAGATGCGAGACGCGCACGGCTTGATTTTGGGATCCCCGGTGTATCTCAGCGCCGTCGTACCCCAGATGATGGCTCTGTTGGCCAGGGCAAGCTTCGTGTCCTACTGGAGCGGTAAATATTTTACCGGCAAGGTGGGCGGCCCCATCACGGTTGCCCGAAGGGCCGGCCACAACCTGGCTTTTTCCCAGCTTTTGCTCTGGTTTTTTTTCAACGGACTCATCGTTCCCGGTTCCACCTACTGGAATGTCGGAGTAGCCGGGGCCAGGGGCGCCCACGATGCCCAAAACGATCTAGAAGGCCTGGAAACCGTGACCCACTTTGCGCGGAACATGTCCGCGCTGATGAAAAAACTCTTCGCCTAAAGCGGCGCAGTCCCTGTCACCAGGAGGAAAATAGCCATGAAAGCTCAGGGAATCGGCTTTTGGCTGTCCAAGAGGCACCTGCTTCATCCCGAAAAAGAGGCCGTCGTCGACGGCGACCGCCGTTTGACGTACCGGGAACTCAATGAACGGGTCAACCGCCTGGCCAACGCGCTGACGGTCCTGGGGCTGACCTACGGGGATCGCTGCGGGATTCTGGCCTGCAACTGTGCCGAGTATGTGGAAGTGATCTTTGCCGCCGCAAAACTTGGCCTTGTCCTGGTGCCCTTGAATTGGCGGCTGTCTCCGGTGGAGCTTGCCTTTAATCTCAACGACAGCGGCACCCGGTTTCTGCTTTTCGATGTCGCATTCGCGGAAACCGCCGCCGTGCTCAAGCAGCGGTGCTCAATTCATAACTGTGTTGCCATCGGCAGTAAAGGGATTGAAGGTACGGACAATTACGAAGAGCTGCTCAGCTTCCAAGCCGACCATGATCCTCAAACCGGCGGGGCCGTTGACCTGGATACGCCCCATATCCTCATGTACACGGCCGGCACCACCGGTCGGCCAAAGGGGGCCTCGCTCAGCCAGGGGGCCAGCTTTTATAATGCGCTAAACCTCATGCTGGACATGAATTTCAACCCCAGTGACCGAAATCTCTCCGTGCTTCCCATGTTTCATATTGGCGGGATCGGGCTGTTTACCCTGCCCATTCTTTATGCGGGGGGAACCGTGGTCATCCAGCGCACATTCGATCCGGCCGTGACGCTGGATTTGCTGAAAAGAGAAAAAATCACGCTGTTTTTTGGTGTGGCCTCCATCTTTTTGTTTTTAATCCAGCACGCCAAATTTAACCCGGCTGTTTTTGACTCGGTGCGTGTGGTCATGAGCGGCGGGGCGCCGCTTCCCGTGAGCCTAGTGAAGCGCTATCACGAGGCCGGGATCATTTTGCAGCAGGGGTTTGGCATGAGCGAGGCAGCACCGAGCATATGCACCCTGCCCAAGGCGCTGGCCCTGGAAAAGGCGGGTTCCATTGGGCGTGCCCTGTTTCATGTGGAGGCACAGGTAGTGGACGAAAAGATGAACCCGCTTGCCGTGGACCGCGTTGGAGAACTGGTGATTCGGGGTCCGAACCTGTTTCAGGGATACTGGAACCAGATCCAGGCCACTCACGAGGCGTTTTCCGGCGGATGGTTTCATACCGGGGATCTGGCCCGGATGGATAAAGACGGGGATTTTTATATCGTGGACCGGAAAAAGGACATGTTTATCTCAGGCGGAGAAAATGTGTACCCCGCCGAGGTGGAAAATGCCATCTACGAGCTGCCGCAAATCTCTGAAGCTGCGGTCATCGGTGTTCCGGACCCGCGCTGGGGTGAAGTCGGCTCTGCGGTGGTGGTATTGAAACAAGGGGAAACGATTCGTGAAAAGGAGATCCTGAATTTCTTGAAAGACCATCTGGCAGGCTACAAGGTGCCCAAAAGCGTCGTTTTCGTGGATCATCTTCCCCGCAATGCCGCCGCAAAACTGTTAAAAAATGAGCTGCGGCAAAAGCGTTGACCGAAATGTGAACACAAACGCAACATGGAAAGGGGGAAACATGAAAAAAGGACAAGCCATTGCGGGTTTTATCGCCACGTTGATGCTTTTTGTCGGAGCGGTGCCATCTTTGATGGCTGCCGAACCGATCAAGATCGGCATTTTACAGGGGCTTACCGGCCCCTACGAGATTTACGGCAAGCAGGAGGTGACCGGATTCAAGATGGGGCTGGAATGGGCCACCAAGGGGACAGACAAGATACTGGGTCGGGACGTCAAGCTCATTATCGAAGATACCCAGCTGCAGCCGGCCAGAGGCAAAATGCTTCTGACCAAACTTTACAGCGATGACAAGGTGGATATCGCCGTGGGGCCGACCAGCAGCGGTGTGGCCCTGGCGTGTCTTCCCGTGGCTCAGGAGTATAAAAAGATTCTGATCGTCGAGCCGGCCGTGGCCGATTCCATTACCGGCAAGTACTGGAACCGGTACATATTTAGAACCGCCCGCAATTCCAGCCAGGATGCCATCGCCAATGCCGTGGCCATCGCCAAGCCCGGGGTCAGTATCGCCACCATCGCCCAGGATTACGCCTTTGGCCGTGATGGGGTGGCCGCTTACAAGAAGGCGGCCGAAAAACTAGGGGCGAAAGTCGTCTACGAGGAATATACGGATCCAAACGCCACCGATTTCACGGCGGCCATCCAGAAGATCATCGGCGCTTTGAAGGACAAGCCCGAGCCAAGGTATGTCTTTGTCATCTGGGCGGGCAAGGGCGGGCCCATCAACCAACTGGTCGCCAGTGGTCTGGACAAGTTCGGCATCCAGATCGCCAGCGGCGGCAACGTGCTGGATGTTTTAAAGGGCTGGAAAGCGTTGAAGGGCATGGTCGGCGCCACCTATTATTATTACCAGGATCCGGACAACACGGTAAACGACTGGTTTGTCAAAGAACATATGAAGCGGTTTCACACGCCTCCTGACTTTTTTACCTGCGGCGGGTTTTCAGCGGCCAGCGCCATTGTAAAAGCCATCACCAAGGCGGGCGGCACGAATACCGAAAAGCTTATCGCCGCCATGGAAGGCATGGAGTTTATGACCCCCAAGGGCAAAATGATTTTCCGAAAGCAAGACCATCAAGCGCTTCAGTCCATGTTTGCCTTCAAGTTGGAAGTCAAGCCGAATGTGCCATGGGCGATTCCGGCGCTGGTACGGGTACTGTCTCCCGAGCAGACCCAACCGCCCATCATGAATAAGCGATAGCCAATCGTTTTAGCTGTGCCAGTCCGAACAAAAGCGTTATGAATCAGGCTTTTTTCGGACTGGCCAACCGTTTGTGACAGGAGGCCGGGGAAACCTCCCGGAAAGGCGATGCCCGACAAGGTTTTGAGCCCGATTCTCGAGACGAAAGATTTGACCATTCGCTTTGGCGGGCACGTGGCCGTGGATCATGTCAATTTCCAAATGGCCCCCTTTGCCTTCAAGTCTATCATCGGTCCCAATGGCGCAGGAAAGACCACATTTTTCAACATGCTCACCGGCCAGTACAAACCCACCGAGGGCCAGGTTTTTCTCAAGGGCAAAGACATCACCGGGCTTTCTCCCGCACAAAGGACGCAACTGGGCATGGGGCGCTCCTTTCAACTGACCAATATCTTCCCCGTGCTGACCGTTTTGGAAAACGTGCGCGTGGCCGTTCAATCCAGACTGGGATTCGGATTGAATTTTTGGCGCAGCTACCTGCATTTTTCAGAAGCCCAGGACGAAGCGTTTGCCATCCTACAGGATGTGTTGCTGGACGAAAAATGGAATGCGTCTTCCGCCGCCTTGACCCACGGGGAAAAACGCAACCTGGAAATCGCCATCCTGCTGGCGCTGGGATCGGAAATTCTTTTCCTGGATGAGCCCTCCGCGGGAATGAGCCTGGAGGAGGTCCCGGCCATTCTGGATCTTTTAAAGAGGATCAAAGAGACTCGGACCCGCACCATCTTGCTTGTGGAACACAAGATGGACATGATCATGTCGCTTTCCGACAGCATCATGGTCCTGCAGGAGGGGATGATGATCGCAGACGGCCGGCCGGATGAAATTTGCCGAAACCAGGCCGTCCAGGAGGCGTATCTTGGAGGAGGCACCCGGCGTGAGTGAAGCCATCTTGAATGCACAGGCCGTCCACACCTATATCGGCCAGCATCACATCCTTCAGGGATTGTCTTTTGAAGCCAGGGCCGATGGCGTCACGGTGCTTATCGGACGAAACGGAGCCGGGAAGAGCACAACGTTAAAGACCATCATGGGCCTGCTGCCTGCTGCCAAGGGTCACATCGTTTTCAAGGGGCAAGAGATTCAGAACAAAAAACCCTATGAGATCGCCCGTATGGGCATTGGATTCGTGCCCGAGCACATGGGAATTTTCAGCGATTTGACGGTTGCCGAAAACATGCAGGTGGCCATGTTCAAAGAAGATGACGCCACCGCCCGGCGGCTGGACCAGGTCCTGGGGATGTTTGCCGCTCTGAAAAAATTCTGGCATACCAAGGCCGGATACCTCAGCGGCGGCCAGAAGCAGATGCTTGCCATCGCCAGAGCCATCGTCAACGAGATCTCGCTGCTGCTTATCGATGAGCCGACCAAGGGGCTTGCCCCGATTGTCATCGACGCCCTCATCGATGCCATCAATCAGATCAAACAGCACAGCGTGGTGGTGCTGGTGGAGCAAAACTTTTACATGGCCAGTCTGGTGGGCGATGTTTTCCATATCGTGGATGACGGGATGATCGTGCACAGCGGTCTGATGGCGGATCTTGTCAACGACAAAACCCTGCAGAGCAAATACCTGGGGATTTCAAAAGGAGGGGAGGCACCAGGAGGATTTCATGGCTGACACGATTGTCACACGATGGGCCCGCGAGATCGCTGTGGGCGTGGGAGCCGTTGTCTTTTTTTTGCTTCCGCTTTTGGGAATGGATGTCCAGACCTATCTGACCCTGACCATTGCGGGCCTGGCCATGGGTATGATGCTGTTTCTCGTGTCTTGCGGCTTAAGCCTGATCTTCGGGCTGATGGATGTCATCAATTTTGCCCATGGGGTGTGTTTTGCCTGGGGAGCCTACGTGGCCTTTACCCTCTTTACCTATTTTCATAACCTGGTTGACGCCAACTCGATTTTTCAGAATCTGCTGGTTTTTTCCATGGCCATTGCAGCCGCCATGGTAACGGTGGGGATGCTTGGCGTCATCCTGGAAAGAGTGCTTATCCGCAAAGTCTACGGGTCGCATCTGTTTCAGATTCTGATCACCTTTGGCGGCATGGTCGTCCTGACCGAGATGATTCGTATCGTCTGGAGCCCCAACGATGAGGTGATGCCCGTTCCCATGACCTTTCGCGGAAGCTGGGATGCTTACGGGATCATCATCTTGAAATATTCGGTGATCGTGATTGCCTTCGGCCTGCTGGTTTATGCCGGGATTCAGTTTGTGCTCAAGCAGACCAAGGTGGGAAAGATCGTGCGGGCCGGCGTGGAGGACCCGGACATGGTTCAAGCCATGGGCCACAACGTCTTTTTATTCTTTACCGCCGTGTTTGCCGCCGGTGCGGGGCTGGCGGCCGTCGGCGGGCTGGCCATGTCGGTATTTAACCAGCAGGTCTACCCGGATATGGGAGAGCCCTATCTTATTTTTGCCTTTATCGTGGTCATCATCGGCGGGTTGGGCAGCATTACCGGATCGCTTGTCGGGGCCGTCATCGTAGGGCTTTCCTACAACTATGTGGCCTATCTGTTTCCTCCGCTGGCCGTCGGGGTCAATATCGTGATCATGGTGGTTATTTTGCTGATTCGCCCCACAGGCCTTTTCGCGGCTGGAAAATAACGAGGTAGTGTAATGTCAGAACAGACCCCTGTTCAGATGTTTCGCCGTCAACTGAGGAAAAAGCGGTACAAGCGCGGCCCCTTTTTTTTGAAAATCGCCGTGCTCATCTTTTTTCTGCTGGTGCCTTTTTTATTCCCGTCCTTTCAGATGCTGGATCTGGCGCTAAAAATCATGATTTTTGCCGCCTTGACGGCCAGTTTCGATATCCTTCTGGGTTACACGGGAATATTGAGCTTTGGCCACGTGATGTTTTTCGGGATTGGTTCCTACGCGGTGGCCCTGCTCGTCGGGAAATATGGCGATCCCACGTATTTGAACCTGCTGCTCGGATTTGTCGCTGCCATGGGCATCACCGTCGTTTTGGCGGTGTTGATCAGTTTCATTTCGCTAAGGGTCAAGGCCATCTTTTTTGCCATGGTGACGCTGGCCATCGCCGAGTTTGCCATTATCCTGGCCACCAAGTTCAGCGGTTTTACAGGCGGACAGGACGGCATCATCATGAGCATGCCCGGTGTTTTTGATTTGTCCTTTACGGCCGGGAAATTCATGGGACTGGATATCACGGGCCGGATCGTGACTTACTATACGATTTTCCTCGTGTGTCTGGGGCTGTTTTTGGCCATGATCCGGTTCATCGATTCACCGCTTGGACGTGTCCTGCAGGCCATCCGGGACAACGAACCGCGCGCGCAAGCCGTCGGTTACCAGACCTTTGTCTTTAAAACGGTTTCGATCTGTTTCGGGTGTCTGGCGGCGGCTGTCGTCGGCGGCCTGTACGTGATGTGGGTCCGGTATGCCAATCCGGAATCGGTTCTGGGGATTCCCATCATGCTCGATGTCCTGCTCATGGTGATCATCGGGGGAATGGGAACCCTCTACGGGGCTTTGGCCGGGGCTTTCTTTTTAAGGATCACCCACACGTTTTTGCCGAATCTGCACGATTATACAAAGACCCTGCTGCCCAATGCCCACTGGCTGCAGGCGGTGACGGGACGCTGGCTGCTGATCCTTGGGACTTTGTTTATCCTTGTGGTGTTCTTTTTCCCCAAGGGTATCATTGGTTCGATTCAGGCCTATCTGGATCAACGGAACCGGATTCGCACCTGACAGGGTAAATTTTTTAAGCAACCACTTGAACAAAAAGAGAGCGGATCATGCTTTACGGTGACTGGATAGGAAGATGGGCAAGCAGTTTCCCGGACAAGGAAGCGGTTTTTGATGTCATCGGAAACAGGCGCTACTCCTACGGCGAATTTGCCCGGGAAATCCGGAAGATGGCTCACTTTCTGATCGCTGGTCTGGAGCTCAAACCAGGAGATCGGGTTTCGGTGCTTTCTCAAAACCGAATTGAATATCTGGTTCTATTTTTTGCCGCCAGCCGGATCGGGGCCATTCTGGTGCCGCTAAACTGCCGCCTGGCACCCGGCGAATTCGATTATTTTATCCAGGATGCGGCACCATCGGTGCTTTTTTTCGACAAAAGTTACCAGGAGACCGTTCATGGATTGAAATCCCGCGTGACGATCCGCCATTACGTGTGCCTGGATCGGGACGGCCCAGAAAGGTGGTGCCTGCCCGAGCTGTGGGCGCAGTTGTCCGATGACCCCCTTCCGGAGATGGAAATCCATAAGGATGATCCCCAGTTGATCATCTATACGTCCGGGACCACGGGTTTGCCCAAGGGTGTGATTCAGACGCATGAGATGATCACCTGGAATTCGGTGAACACCCATATCGGATGGGACCTTCGTTCAGACGACCGGACGATTTTGCATTCGGCGCTGTTTTATACGGCGGGCTGGAATATTTTCACCCTGCCGCTGTTTCACTGCCGGGGCACCAATATCCTGACGCGCGGTTTTGACCCCGACCTGGTTCTAAACCTGATGGAGCGGGAACGCGTGACCGTGTTTTTCGGCGTACCCACCATGTACCAAATGCTGCTGGAAGCCCCGGGTTTTGATCGCGCCGATCTGTCTTCGATCCGGTTCATGGTCTCCGGCGGCGCTCCGCTGCCCCGAAAGGTCTTTGAGGCCTATCAGGAAAAAAAGCAAATTCACCTATGCCAGGGGTATGGCTTGACCGAGGTGGGCCCGAATAATTTCTTGGCCAACGGCAAACTGGGTAGCGTGGGCCATCCCATGGTTCACGTGGACGTCAAGGTGGTGGATTCGGCCGGCCACCCGATGGATGTGGATGTGGACGGCGAACTCTGGCTGCGCGGCCCCCATGTCTGTGCCGGGTACTGGAACAAGCCGGAAGAAACGGCCAAGGCCATGGAATCCGGCTGGTTTCACACCGGAGATCTGGCCCGAATCGATGCCGACGGCCATCTGTGGATCGTGGGCCGGAAAAAGGACATGTTCATATCCGGCGGCATCAATATCTATCCAGCGGAAATCGAGCGGGTGATCGAGACCCACCCGTTTGTTTCCGAGGCTTGCGTAATCGGGGTTGCAGACGAGAGATGGGGAGAGGTGGGAAAAGCGGTCGTGGCGCTCAAACCGCAAAAGAGCATGAATCTTGATGAGTTGCAGGCGTTTTTGAAAGACCGGATGGGGAAATTCAAAATCCCCAAATACCTGGCAGTGGTCAAGCGTCTTCCGCGGACAGCGGCCTCTGGAAAGGTGCAAAAATTTAAAGTGACGGAAAAGCATGGCGGGGCCGACAAATACTGACCCCGGCTGCCAAAGGGTGAAACGGATGGGAGGGATACTCGATGCTGCAACCTTACACGGAAGCGTTTTTCAAGCCTTTTGGGGCCGTCCGGGAATCTTTTTCCGGCGGCAGCGCGCTGTTTGACGCCGACATGGTGGAAAACATGATCACCCGGGGCTTGGACCTCGGCCGGTGTTACGGGGAAATGATGGACATCGGGGTGAAAGCCTTGACCCGTGGGGCCGAAGAGGCCGGTCAGGACTCGTTCAAAGCCCTTGGCGATCGGCTAACGCGGCAATGCCAGGCCTTTTATGAAGAGGCGGTGGGAAAATACCTTCGCATGCCCCGACTCGGTCTTGGCGGAAAATCCGTTCAGGAGATGATGCAGGCCATGGATGCCTACTTTGTATTGATGGGATCGCTGGGCCAGTTTCTCCAGGAATTCAATGTACCCCTAGTTGCGGCGCTCCATGTATTCCAAAGCCATCTGAGCGGGGAAAGTCAACGACAGCAGGGTGAGAAGGATGTTTACCACGCGTTTGTAAGCCTGGTTGACCAAAAGTACACCGAGTATCTCAGCTCCCCGGCCGGAGTGCAGCGTGTGGCTGATCTGATCGATCGGTACCTGGAGTTCAAACAACGGCTGGACGTGGCCTTGGAACCGCTGCTGCACTTTTGCCATATCCCGACAAAGCAGGAGATGGATGCTGTCTACAAGCGGATTCACCTGCTGCGAAAACAGAATCGAGAGCTTCAGGCCCAGGTGAACAGACACCAGCTTCTGGTTGAAGAAATGCAGCAAAGGATTGGCGCCCTTGAAAGGGCCGGCGCCGGCAAAGGACCTGAAAAGGCGCCCAAAAGCCGGAAAACCCCTGTTGGGACGAAAAGGCGAACCGATGCCCCGGCTTCCCCGGGAGGTTCCGATTAGATGATGGCCCCGATTCTCTTCCAGGATCTGCAAAAGGAGGCGGCCCTTTTCCCCGCATCCGTTTTCAAGGCACTGCAACGCTTATCCAGCCGCCCGGACCCGCAGGTGGGCGCCACACCGGCCGATGTGGTTTACAGCCGGGATTCCATGACCCTTGTGCGCTACAGGCCCATGGTGGATGAAACGGCCATTCATCCCGTACCGGTACTTTTGGTTTACGCGCTGATCAACCGTCACATTTTGTTGGATCTGGAACCGGGCCGAAGCTTCGTGCAAAACCTGCTTCAATCGGGAATCGACGTCTACCTGATCGACTGGGGACGCCCCACGGCCGCGGACCGGTACCTGGATATGGGCGACTACCTCAACGGCTATTTGGACGATGCCCTCGAGTGCATCCGCAACCGCACCGGCACCGGTCGGATCAACCTGATGGGCGTCTGCATGGGGGGGACCTTCAGCGTCATCTACACGGCGCTTCACCCCGAGAAGGTAAAAAATCTCATCACCCTGGCCACCCCCACGCAGTTTGAGGTGGACGGCGCCGTTTTGTTTTCATGGGCAAAGCGAGTGGATCCGGACAAGGTCGTGGCGGTTCACGGAAACCTTCCCGGCGATCTGGCC
>JBJKSK010000539.1:0-7004 GCA_046704125.1 Desulfobacterales bacterium
GACCTCGATGTGCTGCTCCCCGTGTTTTTCAAGGCAGAACATCGCCACTTGTCCGACGGGGACCTGGTGCAGTTTCAGCAGTTTGCGTCCACACGGGTCCAGTCATGCGTGGTTCGCTGACGCGCGGGCCTAAGGCGGGCTACGCCCGCCAACCCAAATTCCCAAAATTTGAAGTGCCTGTACCCTAAACGCCTTTCTTCGATTGACGAATTTAGCCAGCTTTAATTTATATACCGGATTCACGTTTGCCCTTGACATCAAATGCGTCTCCTTTTTATGCTAGCGGGGAAAACACGCCTGTAGAATCGAACCCTCAACAACCCGCAAGGAGGATCCGACATGACCAACCCATATGACAAGGCTTACCGCCAATCGATTCAAGACCCTGAAAATTTCTGGTTGGAACCGGCGCAAGCCTGCCACTGGTACAAAAAATGGGATCGGGTGCTGGATGATTCCAACAAGCCGTTTTACCGCTGGTTTCCCGGTGGCATGGTCAACACCAGCTACAACGCTCTGGATTATCATATCGAGCAGGGACGCGGCGCCCAGCCCGCCCTGATCTATGACAGCCCGGTGACCAACACGATCAAAACCTATACCTACACCCAGCTTCGCGATGAGGTCGCACGCTTTGCCGGCGTACTGGCCGCCCAGGGCGTGGTCAAGGGAGACCGGGTGGTGATCTACATGCCCATGATCCCCGAAGCGGCCGTTGCCATGCTGGCCTGCGCACGACTGGGAGCCGTGCATTCGGTGGTCTTCGGGGGATTTGCCGCCAAGGAGCTGGCCACACGCATCGACGATGCCAAACCCAAGGCAATCGTTTCAGCCTCCTGTGGCATCGAAGTCAAAAAGGTCATCGCCTACAAGCCCCTGCTGGATGGAGCCATCGACATAGCCAAACACAAACCCGAGCGCTGCATCATCTTCCAGCGGTCCCAGATGGCCGCCGACCTCAAAGCCGGCCGGGATCTGGACTGGGCCACGGAGATGGCCAAAGCCAAAGCGCATGAATGCGTGCCGGTGGCCGCCACCGACCCGCTTTACATCCTCTACACATCGGGCACCACAGGGCAGCCCAAGGGCGTGGTCCGAGACAACGGCGGCCACATGGTGGCCTTAAAGTGGACGATGAAGGCCATCTACAACGTGAATGCGGGAGACGTCTACTGGGCCGCCTCGGATGTGGGCTGGGTGGTGGGCCACTCGTATATCGTCTACGGCCCCTTGTTTGCCGGCTGCACGACGATTCTCTTCGAGGGAAAACCGGTGGGGACCCCTGATGCCGGTGTCTTTTGGCGGGTGATCTCCCAGCACCGGGTCAAGGCGATGTTTACCGCACCAACGGCCTTTCGGGCCATCAAGCGGGAGGACCCCAATGCCTTGGAAATGACAAAATACGACCTGTCGTGCTTCAAGACCCTGTTTCTCGCCGGCGAGCGTCTGGATCCCGACACGCTGCACTGGGCGGAAAAAAGCATCGGGGTACCGGTTATCGACCACTGGTGGCAGACCGAAACCGGGTGGGCCATCTGCGCCAACTGCATGGGCTTGCATCATTTCCCGGTCAAACAGGGCTCACCCACCAAACCCGCGCCGGGTTGGAACGTTCAGGTGCTGGATCCAAGCAGCAACCCGGTCAAAGCCGGCGATATCGGTGCCCTGGTGGTTCATCTCCCTTTGCCGCCAGGCAGCCTTCCCACCCTGTGGAAAAACGATGCCGGTTATGTCAAATCTTACCTGGAAGAGTTTCCCGGCTACTATAAAACCGCAGATGCTGGCTTTATCGATGAAGACGGCTACGTGTTCGTGATGTCGCGCACCGATGACATCATCAACGTGGCCGGTCATCGCCTGTCCACGGGGGCGATGGAAGAGGTGCTTTCCGATCATCAGGATGTGGCCGAATGCGCCGTGCTGGGTGTGGAAGACCAGCTCAAGGGGCAGGTGCCCATCGGCTTTATCGTGCTCAAGGCCGGCGTCACTCGGGAACACGGCGAAATCATCAAGGAAATCGTACAGATGGTGCGCGAACGCATCGGCCCGGTGGCCGCCTTCAAGACCGCCACCGTGGTCAAGCGCCTGCCCAAAACCCGTTCCGGGAAAATCCTGCGGGGAACCATCCAGAAGATCGCCGACAACAAACCCTTCAAGATGCCGGCAACCATTGATGATCCGGCCACCCTGTCCGAGATGGAATCGGCTCTAAACCAGATCGGCTACGCTCACTCGCGCAAGTAGCCTACTGACTGCCTCCGAAAACGGCGGCATCGACAAAAAAGTTCCCGCAAGGATTCCGCTCCTGCGGGAACTTCCGTTCTTGGAAAGTTCCACCATGAAACTTGCTCCCTTTAAGCTTGAACGCTATTTTGCCAGGCATGAGTTCTCGGCCCCCTACCTGATGTGTTCCTCGGATTGCGAAAGCTTGGAAATCGCCGACTTACTGGCGCTGGAACCCGGGGCACAGGAGCGGTTTGCCAGGCTTTGGCTCGGCTATACGGAGTCTGCCGGCAGCCTGGAGCTTCGAAACGCCATCAGCACGCAATACCAACATATTTCGGCTGACCAGGTTCTCGTGCACGCCGGAGCCGAAGAGGCGATTTTCAACTTCATGAACGTGGTTTTAAACCCCGATGATCACGTCATTGTGCACGCACCCTATTACCAGTCTCTGGGGGAAGTGGCCCGAGGCATCGGTGCCGAGGTCAGTAAATGGCAAGGCGATTCGAAACGTGGTTGGCAACTGGATCTCGAAGACTTAAAAAGGACGCTAACGCCTCGCACCAAAGTGGTGGTGGTCAATTTCCCGCACAACCCGACCGGATTTCTGCCCACCGCGGAATTTGTCCACGAGTTGTCAGCCCTTTCCAACCGTCACGGCTTTGTCGTCTTTTCCGACGAGGTGTACCGCGGACTCGAACTGGAACGCTCCGACCGGCTGCCCGCCTTTGCCGACATAAATGATCGCGCGATATCACTGGGTGTAATGTCTCAGACATACGGGCTCGCCGGCCTGCGAATCGGCTGGATCGCCACCTGCGATGCCGGTCTCTTTCGCCAATTAGCCGCCTTCAAGGACTACACGACCATCTGCAACAGCGCTCCCGGTGAGTTTTTGGCGGCCCTTGCCCTGCGGCATGCCGAGGCGATAGCCGGCCGGAATAAGGACATCATCCGCGACAACCTGGATCGACTCGACCGTTTCTTCGGTTCTCATGCCGACATGTTTTCCTGGTACCGCCCCAAGGCGGGATCCATCGCATTTCCGAGCCTGATTCAGGGAACAGTCGATAAATTCTGCGACGATCTCATCGAGAAAGCCGGAGTCCTGCTGCTTCCCGGTACCCTTTACGGAAAGGAGTTCAACGCCTTTCGCGTCGGTTTCGGCAGAAAAAACCTACCCGATTCACTGGGAAAACTCGAGCAGTACCTCCAGGGTTTGAGGCCCTAGTGGACCTGTTGGACTGGAGACCAGGCATGATTTTACGAAAAGAGGTAAAATATTATATTTACCGCAAAGCCCCGTATGCCGCAGGATTATTTTGGAAGATCTTTATTCATGAATCAGCCAGATGACTCATTCTACACCAGGATCCCTACGCTTTCGGATCCAGAGTTGTTCAAATATATCGATAATTATTCCGGCTATAAGCCGGAAGCGGTCCGACTGGCCGTTACCGAGCTTAAACGTCGCGGGCGTCTTTTGCCGGAGGAGAAAATGGCCAAAATAGAAATTTTTTTTTCTTCCAGTTCAAACTCAAACACGCGGTCTTTCAATTTTGATACGGGCCGGTTTCGGTCCATGGCTATTTTGATATTTTTCATCGGAATGTTGAGTTCCATCGTTATTTTCTTTGCAGCCCATCCTGCATCTGAAAACGCTTTGGGTTACGATCCGGCAGGCGGCAAGATGTACCTGCATGATTTGCAGGTTTATGGGGGTAGGATCAATATCATCGCCGTCGAGTTCACGCGATGGTTTTATGGGCTTTGGCAGGGAAAAACCCTATCATTTTCAATCGCATTTCTTACAACGGTGATTGCTTATATCTTTTGGACCGTTGGTTCCCATAAAACTTCTGGAAGCCAAAATTGACCTCGGTCCTCTGCGAGGTTGGCGCCTCTGTTGGAAATGTGCCCACCGATTTATTACCCGGATCCGGCAATCCGTAACGATTGCCAGATTTTGAATATATTATTAAAATACAATGAGTTTAAGAGGTTCATATGGACTTCAAAGACAATACCGTACTCATTACCGGCGGAGGAACGGGAATCGGATTTGCGCTCGCCCAGCGGTTTTTACAAGCCGGAAGCCGCGTCATCATCTGCGGCCGCCGCAAAGAAAAATTATCGGAGGCCCAATTGCAATGCCCGCAGCTGCATACCCGCGTGTGTGACCTGACCCAAGCGGATGAACGGAACGAGCTGTTTGCCTGGGCAACCGAGACTTACCCGGAGTTAAACGTACTGGTCAACAATGCCGGGATCCAACAGCGCATACAGCTATTACAGAACCCGGCATGGGAAATCCTGAGCCGGGAGATGGCAATCAATATCGAGGCCCCGATTCACCTTTCAACCCTCTTTGTTTCCCATCTCCGGCAAAAGGACCGGCCGGCCATCATCAACATCACCTCAGGGCTGGCCTTCGTGCCGCTGACCCGGGTGCCGGTCTATTGCGCCACGAAAGCCGCTCTGCATTCCTTTACGCTTTCGCTGCGGCATCAACTGTCGGAGACTCCCATTGCCGTTATCGAAATTATTCCGCCGGCAGTCAATACCGATCTTGGAGGAAAAGGGCTGCATAGCTTCGGGGTTTCGCTGGATGAATTTGCCGATGCCATTTCTGAACAACTCCAACAGGACCGTTTGGAAGCCACATACGGTTTTTCAGAGCAAACCAGCCGTTCCGCTCCTGAGCAGCTGAAGGCCATCTTCAAGCAAATGAACGCGCGTTGATTTTATCCTTCCGAAACATGGCGCGTAAAATCGTGGCGGTTCTTTCGTTTGCCCTTTGGCACGCCGGGTCTGGCCGGCACACGATTTTTCAATGGATCGCCTGTGCTAGGCGATGAGGGTCGCATTCAGCGTGATATCGGCTTTAAACAGTTTGGAAACCGGACACCCGGCCTTTGCTTTTCCCGCGAGCCGATCCAGCGTCGCCTGGTCTGCTCCCGGAATCTTGGCTTTAAGTTCCAGGTGGACGGCTGTAATGGAAAAGCCGCCCTCTGCTTGCTCCAGCGTGACCTTGGCGGAGGTTTCCATCCGCTCGGCGGTGAGTTTCGCCTCGCCCAGAATCACTGACAGGGCCATGGTGAAGCAACCAGCGTGTGCTGCTGCCAGCAGCTCCTCCGGATTGGTGCCGGGCAACCCCTCGAAGCGGCTGGAAAAGCCATAGGGGTAGTCCTTCAATGCACCGCTTTCGGTCCCAATCGACCCCTTGCCATCCTTTCCGCCCTTCCATTGGGCGGATCCAAAGCGATTTATTTTCATCTTGATTCTCCTTTCACAATCCGAGTCTGCGGATCAGTTCGACCATATTTCCCGCAAAATAGGATTGCCGGTGCGCTCTGTCAATTTTTTGAAATCGTTAAACAAAAAAAGGAAGCTCAGGCGATGGCTCGGCGCAATGGGAATCGCTTATGACGGCAGAGCCTGTGGCGGTTATATCTCAACGGATCCTTAGCGTCTCCCGGGCTTCATCGATCAGCCACCGCCGATAGGTATTCCTAAACCAGTGATTCCGCGCAATCCGGAGCAGGGTCATGCCCATGTAGAACGGAATCCGGCGCGTGACGGACGCAAAGGCGCTTTCCCGGTCGGGAAAATGAGTGCTATATTGCCAGAGAAAATGGCCGATGAACGGTTCAGCCAGATCCTTTCGGGAAATGCGCTGCATGAAAAAATGCTTCAACTCCGCCGCCATCAGGCCAACGTCAAAGACACGGTCCGCAACCTTCATCCGCTCCAGATCCAGGATGATCACCCATGGGCCGTCTCCCATGAGAAGGTTGGCCGGGGTGGCGTCGCCGTGAACCAGCACCTGCTGATCCTCCCAGACACAGGGTTGATCCCCCCATCGATCTTTCCAGTAATGGAACTCCGCCGCCTCCGGCTCTCGGATAAGGCCATCTTCCCGAAGCTGGGTAATGATCCGGGAAAGATAGTTTTTTTCGACATTGAAATCCACCCTCCGGCCGTTGGCGGTCCGGTTGTGCAGGGAGGCAAAAAAATCGGCCGCCGCGGTAAGCTTCTGATACAGGATTTCATGTGCGCCCCCGGTTGCGGCCCGCACGATAAAATCCGCCAGAGGAGTTCCCATGCACCATTCCGTCACCAGAAGACAATCCAGATCTTTGTTTCTGCCCAGGGGCCGGGCCACATGATGGGGAAAATTCGTAAAACCAATACTTCTCAAATAATTCAAATTGTCGAACTCCCGATCCATGCGCCGTTGTGAGCTTTCAGGCGGCCGATTCGAGCCGTCGGCGAAAAATTTTCCGACTACTCGGATGTGGGTCGCCAGCTCTTCATATAGATAGATGTGATTGGACCCTTGCAGCCCAAAAACCTTAAAATTCGGCTCAGCCCCATTGAACCCCAGCATGTTCAGGATGGAATATCGCAGATAATCGTACATCGGGTCTCGTTTGGATAATAAGCCCAGTTCTTCCATAGGTTTCATCCTGCTTCAGTATTGTCTGCCCAGATTTCCATGGTGGAACACCTCCTGTGGCCTTATACAACTTGGCTGTTGGCTGTGTCCACCTTTTCGAGAAAGCCCGGTTCTGCTCTTGGTTCCGTTCCAAGCAGCGCCCAGCCGCTTATCCTGCCTTGAATTGTCCAGGCTACCGGGACGGCGATGCTGCTGACCAAAAGCGCACCATCATGATCGATGCCACGTCGGCCAGTCAACTCGCTACGATGCTTGGGATCAACCAGATCGCCTTCAGGGTCGGTTCCGCGGCCGGTTTTACCCTTTCTGGTGTCATCATCGC
>JBJKSK010000540.1:0-11895 GCA_046704125.1 Desulfobacterales bacterium
TCGGTTTGTTTGAACCCGAAGCTTTCGACGACCTTTTCCATCACTTCCGATTTGATCAGGGCATTGAAATTCAGCCGATACTTGCGAAACGCCTTCTCGCACATTTCCCGGCCCAAGGAGATGCTGCGTTCCTTGTCCTGGGTCTTGATCCATTGACGTACCCGGGACCGGGCCTTGACCGTCTTGACGAAGTTGAGCCAGTCCTTGCTGGGATGGCGATTTTTGGCGGTGATGACCTCAACGATATTTCCCGTCTGAAGTTCGTGGTTGAGCGGTACCAGCCTTCCATTGACCTTGGCACCCGTGCACTGATTACCCACCTCGGTGTGAATCATGTATGCAAAGTCCACGGGAGTGGCTCCCTTGGGCAGGCTTTTGATCTCACCGGTAGGGGTAAAGACATAGACCTCGTCAGGGAACAGGTCGATGCGCACATTTTCCAGAAACTCGTCCGGGTCCTTGAAATTTTCCTGATTTTCCACCAGATTCTGGATCCAGGCGAAGGTTTCCCGCACGTTTTTGTCCGCTTCGCGGCCTTCCTTGTAGCTCCAGTGGGCGGCGATCCCCGATTGCGCGACTCGATCCATTTCCTGGGTCCGAATCTGGATTTCGATGCGATCCCCGTTGGGGCCGATCACCGTGGTATGCAGAGACTGGTACATGTTGGGTTTGGGAACCCCGATATAATCCTTGAATTTGTGAGCGATAGGCTTCCACAGGGCATGCACCAGGCCCAGGGTCTCGTAGCAATGCGGGATAGTGTCGAGAATGATCCGAAACGCCCGGATGTCGTAAACATCCTCGAAGGCGAGGCCTTGCTTGTTCATCTTCTGATAGATGCTGTAGAAGTTTTTGTAGCGGCCCAACACCTCGCCGGTTAGCCCGTTTTCCGCTATTTTGCGCCTCAAATAATCCTTTACCGTCTCGATATAGCTTTCCCGTTCGGATTTGTCCCGCGCCACCCAGCTCTTGATGGTGTGGTAGGCCTCGGAATCGATGTACATAAACGAAGTGTCTTCCAGTTCGTTTTTGATCCAGTAAATTCCAAGACGCGCCGCAATGGGAGCATAGATGTCCATGGTCTCTTGGGCGATAGCGGTCTTTTTGGCTTCGGACTTGTGGTACTGCAGGGTCCGCATGTTATGGAGCCGATCGGCCAGTTTGATCATGATCACCCGGATGTCATCGGCCATGGCCAGGATCATTTTCCGGATGCTTTCCGCCTGTCTGGCTTGGGAGCTGTTGACCGGCAGCGCGCTGAGTTTGGTCACCCCCTGGACGATGTGCAAGACTTCCGCGCCGAACATCTCCTCTATTTCTTCCGGGGTGGCATGCGTATCCTCGATCACATCGTGCAGCAGGCCTGCGGTGACACTGACCACGTCCAGCTTCATGTCGGCCAGAATCCCGGCTACCTCCAGGGGATGGGACAGGTAGGGCTCCCCGGAGAGCCGAACCTGTCCGTCATGGACTCTGGCCGAGAAAACGTAAGCGCGATCAATGATATCCAGGTCTGCTTCGGGATGGTATTCAGTGATCTTGTCGATGATGTCGCTGATACGGATCATGGGAACAACGGAAAAAACATCTCGGCCTCAGAAATCAGAGTCCGGTATCGTGATTTCTCAGTATGCCTTGGCAAAGACCACCCGCTGGGGGCTTGGCCGTCCGCAGCAAATACAGGATCCCGGATCATCGGTGTTTTCCAAGGGAATGCACCGGATGGTCACGGCCAGATCTTCCTTGATTTTAGCCTCGCAAGCGTCCCCGCCACACCAGTGCGCCATGGCAAACCCGCCGTGGATTTCAGGTTTTTCCGGTGTGTTTGGGGTAAACCAGTGGTAAAAATCCTGCCTGTCGTCCAAATTACGCGTGTTGACATTCCGGCATTCCAAGGCGCGTTGAAATAAAGTGGCCTGAATATCGTCAAGCAGCGCCGTGATGCCGGCCACAAACTGCTTGCGGGGCATGGCGATTTTTTCTCTGTGGCTGTGGTCCCGCCGGCCGATAAAAACGGCGTCTTGAGCTATGTCGCGAGGGCCGATTTCCACCCGCAGGGGGATGCCCTTTTTGATCCATTCCCAGCCTCGGGCGCCTCCGATATCTCTTTGGTCGATTTCCACCACCAGGGGACGGCCCGCGTACCAGACTTCTCGAAGCGCCGCAGCGATCCGGTGGGTGTATTCCATCACCGGCCCGCGGTCATCTGCGGTTCGGATGATGGGCAGCAAGACCACCTGAGCCGATGCGACCCTGGGGGGCATGATGATGCCATCATCGTCGCCGTGGGTCATGATCAAACCGCCGACGAGCCGTGTGGACGCCCCCCAGGAGGTAGTCCAGGCAAATTGCTCGGTTTCTTCGGCGGTTTGGAACCGGATACCCGAGGCCTTGGCGAAATTTTGGCCCAAGAAATGTGATGTGCCGGCCTGTAGTGCCTTTCGGTCCTGCATCATGGCTTCGATGCACAGCGTATCCACCGCGCCGGGAAATCGTTCGGAGGCGCTCTTGCGGCCGTAAAGCACCGGCATGGCCAGAAATTCTTCAGCGCATCGGGCATAGATGTCGAGCATCATCCGGGTACGCGCTTCGGCTTCCTCCCGGGTGGCATGGGCTGTGTGGCCCTCCTGCCAGAGAAATTCGCTGGTCCTGAGAAAAATCCGGGTACGCATCTCCCATCGCACGACGTTGGCCCACTGATTGATCAGCAGGGGCAGATCCCGGTAGCTGGTGACCCATTTGGCAAAGGAGTCTCCGATGATGGTCTCCGAGGTGGGGCGCACCACCAGGGGTTCCGTCAGGGGCCCTGCGGGGATCAGGCCGCCTTCCGGGCCTTTTTCCAGGCGGTGGTGGGTCACCACGGCGCATTCCTTGGCAAAACCTTCCACATGTTCGGCTTCCCTTTCAAGGAAGCTTAAGGGGATAAACAGCGGGAAATAGGCGTTTTTGACACCGGTGGCCTTGAACATGTCGTCAAGCGTTTTCACGATGTTTTCCCACAGCGCATAACCCCATGGTTTGATCACCATGCAACCGCGTACCGGCGAATGCTCTGCCAGATCCGAAGCCTTGATCACCTGTTGATACCACTCCGTGTAATCCTGCTCCCTGGTGGGGGAGATCGCCGATTTTTCCTGCTTTCCCATGCTTTCTTTCTCCGTGGTCATCTGCTGGTTGAATCCGTTAAACGTGAAATTTAGGGTGATAGCCTGGCCCTGTGAATCAGCGGGATACGAGTCTTGCCTCTGATTTTAACCCTCCGGTGTTTGACCGGTCAGGGCCGCCACCTCGGCCAGAAGCTGGGCAACGAGCTGATCTTCGGGAAATTGGCGAACGACTCTGCCCTGCTTGAACAAAATCCCGATGCCGTTGCCTCCGGCGATGCCGACATCGGCCTCCCGGGCCTCCCCAGGGCCGTTTACGACACAGCCCATAATGGCGATCTTAATAGGAGCGGTGGTGGTCAGCAGTGCCTTTTCAACGGCTTCCACGATGCCGAATAAATCTATGCTGCACCGTCCGCAGGTCGGACACGAGATGATCTCCGGTCCCCGCTGCCGAATCTTGAGGGCCTTGAGGATTTCAAAACCCACCCTGACCTCCTCGACGGGATCCCGGGTCAGGGAAACCCGGAGGGTGTCTCCGATGCCTTCGGCCAGCAGGGTGCCAATGCCTAAAGCGGACTTGACAATACCGGAATAGAGCGATCCGGCCTCGGTCACCCCGACATGCAGCGGATAATCCACCCGGGAAGCCAGCAGCCGGTAGGCGTCTATGGTGCGTGCCACATCCGAGGCTTTGATGGAGACCTTGATGGCGTGAAACTGCATCTCGCCAAGCATCTCGATATGGCGCATGGCGCTTTCCACCATGGCCTCGGGATTGACCCCCCCGTGTTTTTTTAGCAGATCCTTTTCCAGGGATCCGGCGTTGACCCCGATGCGTATCACCAGCCCATGGGCTTTAGCGCATTCGACCACGGCCCGGACCTTGGCCCGGCTGCCGATGTTTCCCGGATTGATCCGCAGTCCGTCGGCTCCGGCCCGGGCGGCCGCCAAGGCAAGCCGGTAGTCGAAATGGATGTCCGCAATCAGCGGGATGGAAATGGCGGGCTTGATTTTAGAAATGGCCAAGGCGGCGGCCTCGTCGGGTACGGCCACCCGGACGATCTCACAACCGGCCGCCTCCAGACGGTGAATCTGAGCCACGGTGGCTTCGATATCTGCCGTTTGGGTGTTGGTCATGGATTGGACCGATATGGGCGCGTTGTCTCCAACGGCCACGGATCCAAGCTGAATCCGACGGGTTTTTCTCCTGGTTATGATCATTGGCATAATGGGATCCATATTTAACAGAGCCGTTATCCTTGTTCAAGCGAAATAGCGCTGCGGCCCTGTGTCTAGGTTTTGACAAAAAAGCTGTTTTGACGGGTAGATATAAGCCGGTATCGAAACGGCGGGTCGCTTGGGGAGAAATACCCGATGCCTGGTTTTGGCGTTGACCGCCGCAAAAAGATGTGAAATTCGTACCGTAGCCCGCCGATCCGATGGCGGTTTATAAAAACCCGCAACTTCAGGGAGCAATCCATGCGATCAGACGGCAAAAAGAATTTTACGGAAAAACACGAACCCGGAACCAGCGCCAACCCGGCGATCGCCGAGGCCGTCTTGCAGCGGGGAAAAAACGGTGAACTTCCCTGCGCCATCGCCTTTGCCATCGCCGAAAATCTTGGAGTTTCAGCCATGGTGGTGGGCCAAACCGCGGACCTGCTCAATTTCAGATTGACCAAATGTCAGATGGGGCTTTTTGGGTACCTGCCTGAAAAAAAAATCGTCGCCGCCTCCGATGGCGTTTCCACGCCGCTGGCCGAAGCCATCCGGGGCTGCCTGCAGCAAGGCCGTCTGCCGTGTCAGCAGGCCTGGGAGATTGCCGCGCGGTTGAATCTATCCAAAATGGCCGTCAGCAGTGCCTGCGAGGCACTGGGCATAAAGGTCAAACCCTGTCAACTCGGGGCCTTTTGAGCCGTTGGCGGAAAAAAACCAGGAAGTGAAAGAAACCATTTCTCCGAGGTTCAATGCCAGTCGGGGACGCCTCGACGGTTTGCCTGCCTGGCTTTACCGCAGGGCGGCAAAGGGGTTGGTGCGCTTCTCGTACCCGATGCAGGTTTCTGGTCCATGGCCGGTAAATACCGTCACGGTATCTTCCATGACAAACAGCTTGGTGTGGATGCTTCGGATCAGGGTGTCGAAATCTCCACCGGGAAAGTCCGTTCGCCCGATAGAGCCTTTAAACAGCGTATCGCCGACAAACACTTTCCCGTCGGTGGCAAGCGATATACCCCCAGGCGTGTGACCCGGAGTGTGCAACACCTCCAGGGTGAGCTTTCCAAAGCAGATGGCATCGCCGTCGGCCACGGTTTGATCCGGCGGCGGGGAGTCTTGCACGCGCATGCCAAAGTTGGCGGCGTGCCGGCTTAACTCGGCAAGCATCGGCGCATCCAACGCATGGATCAAGATCGGCGCGCCGGTGGCCTCTTTGAGAAGCCGGTTTCCACCGACATGGTCGAAATGGCCGTGGGTGTTAATGATGTAGCGAAGCGTTAATTTCGATTCGGCCAGTTTTTGCAGAATCCGGTCCACATCGTCACCGGGATCGATCACGGCGGCTTCCAGGCTCTGATCGCAGCCGAGAATGAAGCAGTTGGCCATGATGGGCCCTACGGCCAGACTTTTTAAAATCATGATTCGCTCTCCTTGCCCGGCCCGGTTGAATCCTCCTGGCTGTTTCCGAAGCTCAGGCCGTTGGCCTTTCGAATGCTGTCCAAAATCCCGTTGATAAACGCCCCGGAATCGTCGGTGCCGAATTTCTTGCCGATATCGATGGCCTCGTTGATCGAGACCTTGGCGGGAATGTCAGGGCAGTAAAACAGCTCGTAGACGGCCACGCGCAGGATGTTGCGGTCCACGCAGGCCATCCGGTTGAGTTTCCAGTTGTTCGAAAAACGTTCGATGATGCCGTCGATGTCTGTCTGGTGCGCCATAACTCCCTGCGCCAGTTCCATAAAAAAAGGTCGAACGCGGGTCTCCGGTTCGAAGCTTGTGCAATACAGACTCAGGGCCTCCTGGCAGATGGTCTTTCGGATATCCATGTAATACAGCGCCTGCATGGCAAGCTCTCTGGCCTTTCTGCGGGTGCCCATGGCTATTCCCGATCCGCAGCTTCCATCAAGTTGGCCATCTCGACGGCGCTCAACGCAGCGCTCCAGCCTTTGTTTCCGGCTTTGGTGCCCGCCCGTTCGATGGCCTGCTCGATGGTGTCGCTGGTGATGATACCGAAAATGACCGGGATTCTGGATTCCAGGCCGACCATGGCGATGCCCTTGGTGGCTTCGGCGCTGACATAATCGAAATGCGGGGTGGCGCCTCGGATGATCGCCCCGAGACAAATCACGGCATCATAGCGTTTTTTCTCCACCATCTTGCGCGCAGCCAAGGGAATCTCAAAGGCGCCGGGAACCTTGATGATGTCGATGTCACAATCCTTGGCGCCGCTTCGCAGCAGGGCGTCTATGGCGCCGGCGACCAGTCTGTCGGTAATAAAATCGTTGAAACGGCTTGCCACCAGAGCAAACCGTTTTCCTTCGGCAAGCAGTTTGCCTTCGATGATATTAGGCATCTGTTTTTCCTTCCTATGCGGATAGATCGGTCAGGGATCTCCTGGCCGATGGTCGGTGTGGCTCAACCGTCACGGCATGGCGTCGATGTTGAGCATGTGGCCCATTTTCAATTTCTTGCATTCCAGATAGCACCGGTTGTGCTCGTTGGGGGCAATCTCGATGGGCACCTGTTCAACGATGCTTAGACCGTAGCCCTGAAGTCCCACCATCTTCTTGGGGTTGTTGGTCAGTAAACGCATTTTTTTCACTCCCAAGGAAACCAGGATCTGGGCACCGATTCCGTAATTGCGCAAATCCGGCTTGAACCCAAGTTTTTCGTTGGCCTCCACGGTATCGTAACCCTGTTCCTGAAGCGCATAGGCCTTGAGTTTGTTGACCAGACCGATGCCCCGGCCCTCCTGGCGGATGTAGAGAATCACGCCAGCGCCTTCCTTTTCCATCATCTGCATGGACCGGTGCAACTGGTCGCCGCAGTCGCAGCGCAAGGAGCCGAAGATGTCGCCGGTCAGACATTCCGAGTGCACCCGTACCAGAACCGGGCGGGCCGGATCGATGTCGCCCTTGATCAAAGCGATGTGCAGCAGGTCGTCCACGTCGTTTTCAAACACCGCGATCTTGAACTCCCCGGCATAAGCGGTCGGCAAGTGAGTTTCCGCGGCTTTACGTACGAAGGATTCGGTGCGCATCCGGTATTCAATGAGAGCGGCGATGGTGCAGATGCCGATGTCATGCTCGGCGCTGAATTTTTCTAGAGACGGCATCCGGGCCATTGTGCCGTCCTCGTCCATGATCTCGCAAATCACACCGGCGGATTTCAACCCGGCCAAACGGGCCAGATCCACAGATCCCTCGGTTTGTCCTGAACGGACCATGACTCCGCCGTTCCGGGCCCTTAGCGGGAAGATGTGCCCGGGCCGCACCAGATCTTCGGGTTTGGCAGAATCGGCCACGGCCGTAAGGATGGTGTGGGCCCGGTCGGCAGCGGAAATCCCCGTGGTCACGCCGCAACGGGCCTCGATGGACACGGTAAACCCCGTGGTGAACCGAGACGTGTTGTGATCCACCATCATGGGTAGATCCAGCCGTTCGATCATGTCGGGGGCCATACTCAAGCAGATCAAGCCACGGCCGTATTTGGCCATGAAATTGATGGCTTCAGGTGTGACCTTCTCCGCGGCAATGGTCAGATCCCCTTCGTTTTCGCGATCTTCGTCATCCACGAGGATCACCATTTTGCCTTCCTGGATATCCTGGATCGCTTTTTCGATGCTAATCATTGGCATGTTGATTTCGTTATCTCCTGTTTCGATGATGGTCTTTGCTACCTTTGCAGGAACCTGTCTCGCTCGGTTTTTTCAGAGAAAGCCGGTTTTTTCCAGAAACGCCCGGTCAATACGCGACGGTTCCACATGGGCCTGTTTTGGCTTTCCGGTGAGAAAACGCTCGACATATTTTCCGATCATATCGCATTCGATATTGACCGGATCTCCTTCTCGTTTGAATCCAATAGTGGTCATGCGGGCGGTATGGGGGATGAGGCTGACCTGAATCTGACCGGGCAAAAGGGCATTGATGGTCAATGACACGCCGTCTATGGCCACCGACCCTTTTTCGATCATGTAACGCAATAACGGCTCAGGAACGCCAAAGGTGACAATGACGGCGTTGTCCCTGGTTTCCCGGTGGTTCATGACACCAAGGCCATCCACGTGGCCGGACACGATATGCCCGTCGAGCCTCTCGGAAAGGCGCAAGGCGCGCTCCAAATTGACCCGCTGTCCGATCCGGCAGCGGCCAAAGGTGGTTCTGGCGGCGGTTTCCGGTGATACATCCGCTTCGAACCGGGCTCCTTGAAGCGACACAACGGTCAGGCACGCACCGTTGACGGCAATGCTGTCTCCGATGTGGGTGCCGTTCAGGTCAATATCCGATCTCACGGCCAAGCGCATCCCGTCTCCAGAGGTCCTGACGGCGTCGATGGTGCCTATCGCTTCGATAATTCCCGTAAACATTTCAATTCCCAATACCCAAAAACATACAGGCTGTCATCTGCCAGCCTACAGCCCAGTTAATTAATATAATACCGATTCAAGGATTCTCAAGCGTTGCCGGTTCGCGGAAAATAGCCTTCGATCATGACGTCATCTTCGAAGCGCTGGACGGAGATGTCTGTTAGCACAACGGCGTCTTTCATCCGCTCGGGTCCCGGACCCCGGCAGACGGGCACGCCGTCGTCGCCGCCAAGAATCTTGGGAGCGTAGAAAAAACAGGCTTTGTCGGCCACGTTTTCCCGAATCACCGATGCGATAACCCGGGCTCCACCTTCGATCAGCAGGCTGGTGACATGCATCTGCCCGAGGCGTTTGATCAGGGCCGCCAGATCAATCCGGCCGTTTACTAGTTGTGATTCGAGCAGTTGCACCCCGGGACGCCGAAAAGGACGCAAACGCGTAGCGCAAACCCCTGGCCCAATGGCGATGATGGTATCGGCTTTCGAGTTCAAACGAAGCACCCGGGCCTCTGGAGACAGGGTCAGGCGGGGATCGAGAATCACTCGCTGAGGGTCTTTGCCATTGGTGGTTTCCAGTCGGGTGGTCAGGCTCGGATCGTCTTTCCGGATGGTGCCGATCCCCACCAGGATAGCGTCCGCCCCGTGGCGCATCCGATGAACCGCTTGCCGGGAGGCTTTTCCGGTAACCCATCGGGCGTCGCCGGTACGGGTGGCGATACGCCCATCCAGAGTCATGGCGCATTTGAGCAAGACAAAGGGTCGCCCGGTGGTCGTATGGGTGACAAAGGCTTCGTTGAGCCGGCGGGCCTCGGTTTCACAAACGCCGCTGACCACCGGGATGCCGGCTGAACGCAACCGCGCGTTGCCATCGCCGGTGACGTGGGGATTGGGATCGCCCATGGCCACCACCACCTTGGCGATGCCCGAGGCAAGAATCTTTTCCGTGCACGGCGGGGTGCGGCCCGTGTGGTTGCAAGGCTCCAGGGTCACATAAAGCGTGGCCCCCCGGGCCTTGGGGCCCGCATCGTCAATGGCGTGAACCTCGGCATGGGGACCGCCGGCAGCTTGGTGAAAACCCTGGCCCACCACCTGGCCGTCTTTGACCACCAGGGCGCCCACCATGGGGTTGGGAGAGGTAAAGCCCCAACCCTGGCGGGCCAGAGACAGGGCCATGGTCATGAAACCGATATCATCCATGCCGCAAGCCATAATGCCGCCGCAGGTAGCTGCGGTTGGGGCGTCTATGCGTTGCAGTCACGGCTGAACAGCCTTTTGAGTTCGGCGAAAAAATCGTTAACATCCTTAAATTCCCGGTAGACTGAGGCAAACCGGACGTAGGCCACGTCGTCGAGGGCATGGAGCTTGGCCATGATCATCTCGCCGATGTCCGACGAAGGAATTTCCTTTTCTTCCCTTTCTCTTAAGTCCCGCGCCAGTTCTTCGATAAATGATTCGATCACGTTCATGGAGATATTTCGTTTTTCACAAGCCCGCTGCATACCCTGGCGCACCTTGTCCGGGTTGAAAACCTCCCTCCGGCCATCTTTTTTGATGATCATGATGGGTATTTCTTCCAAGTGCTCGTAGGTGGTGAAACGCCGGTTGCACGCCAGGCATTCCCGCCGGCGGCGGATGGCGCTGGCATCCTTGCTGAGCCTGGAGTCGATGACTTTGTTGTCGATCTCCCCGCAAAATGGACATTTCATCGGTGATTCCCCTGGGCCTGGCTGAGTCGTGATACGGTGACACCGGCGGCATCAAGCATCTCTTTGGACATTTCATCGGCATATCCGTCCAGGTAGATGATGTTGAGGATACCGGCGTTGATGATCATTTTCGCACAGATGCTGCACGGCAAGTTGGTGCAAAACAACGTGGCGCCCTTGATGGATACCCCATGGTAGGCCGCCTGGATGATGGCGTTTTGCTCGGCATGGATGCCGCGGCACAGTTCGTGGCGCGTTCCCGAGGCAACGTTTAGCTGCTGGCGAAGACATCCGGTCTCAATGCAGTGGCTTACACCGGAGGGTGCCCCGTTGTATCCCGTAGAAAGGATTCGCAGGTCTTTGACGATAACCGCGCCCACGGCCCGCCGGATGCACGTGGCCCGCCGAGCCACCAAGCTGGCGATATCCATGAAATAGGTCTCCCATGACGGGCGTTGATCCAGTGTCATATGTTTTCTTTCTTATGCCACGATAAGGGAAAAGTTGCGGCATAGGCGGGCCACGTCGCGGCCAACCGTTTCCCGGACAACGGAATCCTCCGGGGCGCGCAACACGGCAACGATGCAGCGGGCAATGATTTCCATTTCCGGCAGCTTCATTCCCCGGCTGGTTACCGCCGGCGTGCCGATGCGGATGCCGCTGGTGACCAGAGGTCCCTTTGGGTCGTAAGGGATGGTGTTTTTGTTGACGGTGATGTTGGCGGCCCCCAGGGCGCTTTCGGCTTGTTTTCCCGTTATGTTCAGATTTCTGAGGTCAATGAGCATCATGTGGTTGTCAGTGCCTCCCGAAACCAAAGCGATGCCCTCCTGGTTCAGATATTCAGCCAGTGCTCGCGCATTTTCTACCACCTGGCGCTGATAGCGCGAAAAATCAGCGGTCATGGCCTCCTTGAAGGCCACGGCCTTGGCCGCAATGACGTGCATCAAGGGCCCGCCCTGGATTCCAGGAAAAATTTGTTTGTCGATCTTGCTTCCGTAGGGCTCACGGGCCATAATCAGCCCGCCCCTGGGCCCCCGTAGCGTCTTGTGGGTGGTCGAAGTGACCACGTCGGCATGAGGCACCGGTGACGGATGCAGCCCACAGGCCACCAGGCCGGCGATGTGGGCCATGTCCACCATCAGATAGGCTCCGATGGAGCGGGCGATTTCGGCAAAGCGGGGAAAATCCAGGGTACGGGGATAGGCACTGGCTCCGGCAACGATCAATTTCGGCCGGTGGGCTTCAGCCATCCGGGCCACTGCGTCGTAATCGATGGTGCCGGTCTGAGCGTCGACTCCGTAATGCATGAAATGAAACAGCCGGCCCGAGAAGCTCGCCGTGCTGCCGTGGGTCAGGTGGCCCCCGTGTGCCAAGTCCATTCCCAGCACGGTGTCTCCCGGCTGGAGCAGAGCGAAGTAGCATGCCATATTGGCCTGTGAGCCGGAGTGGGGCTGGACGTTGACGTGATCGGCGCCAAAGATGGTTCGACACCGGTCGATGGC